>NZ_JACBXC010001307.1 GCF_013870535.1 Streptomyces phytophilus
TCGGTCCCGGCCGGCTCGGCCGCCGGATCAGCTCCTGTGCCGACGCGGTCCCGCACGCCGTGCGTGCCTCCCGCGCCGCGTCGACCACGCTTGCGACGGTCCACCGGGGCGTGCCGAAAAGCCCCGCACCTGTCTCGGTGCGGGGCTGCGTCGCTGGTGGGCCGGGTGGGCGCGGACGGGTTCGAACCGCCGACATCTGCCTTGTAAGGGCAGCGCTCTACCGCTGAGCTACGCGCCCGGATGCGGGGACAGCGTACCGTGCCCCGCCGACGGCGATCGACCTGCGGGGGCCGCGGGGATCGTCGCGGGCCGTGTGTTCGTTCACCCCTGGTGGGACAATGACTCTCCAGGGGAGCGCAGGGCAAGGAAAGGGGTCTCGTGGCATTCGGCGGAGGCGGAGGCGGCACCCGGCGGTGGGGCTGGGGAGACCGGGGCGACGGGGCTCGGGCCGAGGCGCAGGCGGCCAAGGACGCCGCCGCGACCGCGTTCTACGAGCTGGATACCGCGCAGCGCGACCTGCGCATCTCCGTGGAGACGATCGCCGCCGTCGACAACTCGCCGGCCGCCCGCAAGGCGGCCTCGGACTTCGCCGCGCTGGGGCAGCGGATCGACGAGGTCAGCCACACGTACATCACCGCCGTCGACTCCTACGACCTGGACCGCGACGACCTCGACCACGGCACCGCCTCCCGCGCCCGGCAGGAGTTGCAGCAGGCCACGAACGGGCTGGAGAAGGTCCGCTCCGACCTCAACCACTTCGCGCACGGCCTCGGCTCCCTCCTCGACCAGGCCGAGAGCCAGCTCGCGCGCCTCGCGCCCGCCGTGGAGCGGGCCCGGCAGGCGCTGCTGGCGGCGACGACGGCGCTGGACGAGGTGCGCGGCAAGGGCTTCCAGGCCGACGACCTCGCGGTCCGGCTCGCACGGCTCGGGCCGGAGCTGACGAAGCTCAACGAGGGCGCCGGGCGGCACGGCGTGCAGGAGACCATCCACCGCGCCGTCGGCGTGCAGCGCGACGCCGAGGCGCTGCGCAGCGAGGCGGAGCAGTTGCCGCAGCGCGCCGAGGAGATCGACCGCCGCCTCGTCAGCCTCCGCACCCGCGCGCAGGCGCTGGCCACCCGCGCCGAGAAGGTCAAGCCGGTGCTCAGCGAGCTGCGCCGGCGCTTCGCGCTGGCCTGCTGGCGCGATCTGCAGGAGGTGCCGAACCGCGCCGCGCAGGCCGTCACGGAGGCGGAGGAGAAGATCGCCGACGCCGGCCGGGCCCGCCGCGAGCAGCGCTGGCCGGACGCGATCGCGCTGCTGGCGAGCGTACGGGCGCTGCTGAACCAGACCGACGAGGCCGTGGACGCCACCCGGGACCGGCTGAACCGCCTCGACGAGGTGGAGAAGGACCGCACCTCGGAGGTCGACCGCACCCGTTTCGCCATCCGTGACGCGCAGCGCCTGGCGATGGCCGGCCGCGACCGGCCCGACCCCCGGCACGCGGGGCCGCTGGACGCGGCGGTCGAGCGGGTCGACCGGGCGGAGGCGGCGCTGACGGGGCGGCATCCGGACTACTGGAGCTTCCTGGAGGAGCTGGAGGCGGTGCGCGAGACGGTCGCCGAGGTGGTCCAGGCGATACGGGCCGAACGCGGCGGCGGCACCGGC
>NZ_JACBXC010001308.1 GCF_013870535.1 Streptomyces phytophilus
TGGCGCGGGTCTTCCGGCCGGGCTCGGTGCCGGCGCCGTCAGAACAGCGAGTACAGCAGCAGGTTCGGCGAACCGGTGCGCGGGTCCTGCACCTTGTTCGGCGTCGCGTTGTCCACGACGGCCTGGCCGACCTGCGCGGGTGTGGCGGAGGGGTTGCCCTGCAGGTACAGCGCGGCGACGCCCGCGGTGTGCGGGGTGGCCATCGAGGTGCCGGAGATGGTGTTCGTGGCGCTGTCGGAGGTGTACCAGCCGGAGGTGATGCTCACGCCGGGCGCGAACAGGTCCAGGCAGGTGCCGAAGTTGGACCACGAGGCACGCCGGTCGGTGTTGTCCGTGGCGCCGACCGTGATGGCCTCGGGCACGCGCGCCGGCGAGTAGTTGCAGGCGTTCTGCGGGGTGCCGAAGATGTCGCCGTTGCCCGCGGCGATCGCGTACGTCACACCGGAGGCGACGGACCGCTCGACGGCGTCGTCGAGCGTGGCGCTGGCGCCGCCGCCCAGGCTCATGTTGGCCACGGACGGGCCGGAGGCGTTGGCGGTCACCCAGTCGATGCCGGCCACGACGCCGGCGGTGCTGCCGGAGCCGCTGCAGCTCAGGACGCGTACGGCGACGAGCTTCGACTGCTTGGCCACGCCGTACGTGCTGCCGCCGACGGTGCCGGCGACGTGGGTACCGTGGCCGTTGCAGTCCTGGCCGTTCTGGCCGCCGCCGACGGTGTCGGTGCCGACCGAGGCGCGCCCGCCGAACTCGTTGTGCGTGGTGCGGATGCCGGTGTCGATGATGTACGCGGTGACGTCGGCCGCGGTGGTGTTGTACGTGTACGTGGTGCTCAGCGGCAGGTCCCGCTGGTCGATGCGGTCCAGGCCCCAGGTGGCGTTGTTCTGGGTGTCCGTGATCCGCATGACGGCGTCCTGCTCGACGTACGCCACCCGCGGGTCGCGGGCCAGCTCGGCCGCCTCCGCCTTGCTCATCTCCGCGGAGAAGCCGCGCAGCGCGGTGCGGTAGACGTGCTCGGGCCTGACGTCCGCGGTGCCGGCGAGGTCGCGGGCGACGGAACGGGTCTCGTCCTTGGCGACCTCGCCGTTCTTCAGCACGACGATCCACTGGCCGTCGATGGCCGTGGCGGACGGGGCGAGCCGGAGGTCGCCGTCGGCCGGTGCGCTGTTCGCGCCGGTGCCGGCGGCCAGTTGGAGGCCGGCGGCGAGGCCGAGTGCGGTGAGCACCGTGGCCGCGCGGCGCAGGGGTGTGGGGGTGAGTCTCATCTCGTGCACCAGAACCTTTCGTTGACCGGATCACGGGCAATGAGGTGCAGTGCGGTGCGGGTGGCCCGCCAAGGGGTAGGCGGTGCCCGGGCAGCGTCTCGCATGCCGGACGCCGCCACAAGTGGCAGGTTCACGCCAATTGCTGGCCGAAAGCACTGGTGGCGGCCGTGACACAACGGGACGTGCGGGACTGACGGGGTCTCAGGTCGGTACGGGCCCGGCCGCCGCGACACCGGCGGCCAGGGCGTCGTGCAGCGCGCGGGCGGCGGGCGGGATGACCCGGGTACGGCTGCGCCAGAGCACCAGGTGCACGGCCGGGACCGCGGCCCCGGCGAGGGGTCGCCAGGTGATCGCGCCGTGCCACTCCAGCGGATCGCCGGCC
>NZ_JACBXC010001309.1 GCF_013870535.1 Streptomyces phytophilus
CTGCTCTCCGCGGCGTCGGTGACGCTCGCCGGGCCGATCGGCTTCGTCGGCCTGTGTGCGCCGGCGCTGGTGCGGGGGCTCGCCCGCAGGTTCCGTACGTACGGCAAGTCGCGGGCGGGCATTCCGCTGGCGGCCCTGCTGGGCATGGGGCTGGTCCTCGGCGCGGACGTGCTGCTGCGGGCCCTGGTGCCCTCGGACACGGCGGTCTCCATACCGACGGGCGTGGTCACCAGCCTCGTCGGCGCGGTGTTCCTCGTGGTGATGGCCACCCGGCTGCGCGACAGCGCGGGCGCGGCCGACACCGACAAGCTGCGCATCCGCAGCCACCGCGCGTTCGTCGTCACCACGGCGGTGCTGCTGGCCGCGCTGGTGGCCGTGACGCTCACCGCCCTGCTGGTCGGCGACACCAAGCTGCTCCTCGGCGACGTCGCCAACTGGGTCCAGGGCCGGGCGGGTCCGACCACCGACATCGTCCTCGACACCCGCGTCCCGCGGGTGCTCGCGGCGCTGCTGGCGGGTGCCGCGCTCGCGCTGTCCGGCACGATCGTGCAGGCCGTGACCCGCAACCCGCTGGCCGAGCCGGGCGTGCTCGGCGTCTCCAACGGCGCGGCGCTCGGCGCGGTGCTGCTGGTGACGACGGTGGAGGTGCCCAGCTCGTGGGGCCTGTCGGCCGCGGCGCTGGGCGGCGCGGCGCTCACGTCGGTCGGGGTCTTCGGGCTCGCCGCGCGCGGCGGGTTCCAGCAGAACCGGCTGGTGCTCGTCGGCATGGGCTTCGCCACCGCCTCGACGGCGCTGATCAGCCTGCTGATCGTGCTGACCGACCCGTTCAACGCGACGATGGCGCTGACCTGGCTGTCCGGCTCCACGTACGGGCGGACGCTGCCGGACGTCGTGCCGCTGGCGATCGTCCTGGTCGCGGGGCTGGCCATCGCGGCGGCCCGGCGCCGGGAGCTGGACCTCGTCTCGCTGGACGAGGACACGCCGCGGCTGCTGGGCCTGGACCTCGGCCGCAGCCGGCTGTGGCTGCTGGTCCTCAGCGTCGTGCTGGCCGGTACGGCGGTGTCGGCGGCGGGCACGATCGGGTTCGTCGGTCTGGTGGCGCCGCACGCGGCACGGGCGCTGGTCGGCCGGCAGCACACGCGGGTGCTGCCGGTGGCGGTCCTGCTGGGCGCGGTGCTGGTGTGCACGGCGGACGTCGTCGGCCGCTCGGTGATCGCCCCGGCGCAGCTCGGCGCGGGCCTGATGACGGCGGTCATCGGCACGCCGTACTTCATGTACCTGCTGGTACGCAGCCGGGGAGGCCGGTAGCGCACAGGGCCCCTCCCCGGCCGGGGAGGGGCCCTGCTCCGTACCGGCCGGGGCCGCCGGTCAACTCCCGGAGGGCGGGCCGGCGTCGGGGTTCTCGGCCAGCTCCTTGATCCGCAGCAGCCGGGTCTCCCAGGTCCGTCCGATCCGGTCCAGCTCCCGCGCGAGCGCGTTCAGCCGGGCGCCCACGGCCACGTACACGACCTCCCGGCCGCGCTGCTCGGACTCCACCAGGCCCACCTCGCGCAGCACGTCGAGGTGCTTGCCGATGGCCTGGCGGCTGACCGGCATGACCTTCGCCAGCGCGGACGCCGACATGGGGCCCTCGCCGAGGCGGG
>NZ_JACBXC010000131.1 GCF_013870535.1 Streptomyces phytophilus
CGCCGACCTTGCGGACGAGGGCGTCCCACTCGTCGTACGTCCGCTGGATCTCCTGGTCGAAGGCGACCTTGAACGACTGGTTCGGCCGGCGCCGCGCGTACAGCCAGCGCAGCAGCATCGGCTCCATGATCTCCAGCGCCTCGGCCGGCGTCGGCACGCCGCCCTTCGACGAGGACATCTTCGCCATGCCGCTGATGCCCACGAACGCGTACATCGGGCCGATGGGCCGCTGCCAGCCGAAGATGCCGACGAGCTTGCCGCCGACGTTCCACGACGAGCCGGGCGAGTGGTGGTCGACGCCGGAGGGCTCGAAGACGACGCCCTCGTACGCCCAGCGCATCGGCCAGTCGACCTTCCACACGAGCTTGCCGCGGTCGTACTCCGCGAGCCGCACGGTCTCGCCGTGCCCGCAGGCGCAGGTGTACGTCAGCTCGGTGGTCTCGTCGTCGTACGCGGTGACCGTCGTCAGGTCGCGCTCGCAGACCGCGCAGTACGGCTTGTACGGGTAGTACGCGCCGCCGGCCGTCAGGCCGTCGTCCTCGTCGGCGGCGCCGGAGCCCTCGGCCGCGGCCAGCTCCGCCTCGTCCACCGGCTTCTGCTGCTTCTTCTGCTGCTGCTTCGGCTTCGTGCGGAACTCGGCGAGGACGGCGTCGATGTCGGCGCGGTGCCGCATCGCGAAGAGGATCTGCTCGCGGTACGCGCCCGCCGTGTACATCTCCGTCTGGCTGATGCCGCGGTACGTCACGCCCATCTCGGCGAGCGCGCCCTCCATGGCCGCCTTGAAGTGCGCGGCCCAGCTCGCGTGCGGGCTGCCCGCGGGCGCGGGCACGGAGGTCAGCGGCTTGCCGATGTGCTCCGCCCAGGACTCGTCGACGCCCTCGACGCCGGCGGGCACCTTGCGGAAGCGGTCGTAGTCGTCCCAGGAGATCAGGTGCTCGCAGGGGACGCCGCGGCGGCGGATCTCGTCGGCCACCAGGTGCGGCGTCATCACCTCGCGCAGGTTGCCCAGGTGGATCGGTCCCGAGGGGGACAGACCGGAGGCGCAGACCACCGGTTTGCCGGGGGCGCGACGCTCCGCCTCGGCGATGACCTCGTCGGCGAAACGGGAGACCCAGTCGGCGGCCTCGGCGGTGGCACCCACAGTCCTGACTTCCTCTCTCTGCCCATCTCCGGAGCACGTGCGGGACCCATTCTCCCAAACAAAACCGCTTGGCCCTGCATGGAATACTGAGGGCTCATCCCACCTCCAGAAGGAAGCGGCGATCACGAACATGGCCTCAGTCCCGTCCCTCGCCACCCAGGTCCGGCAGCGCGTCGCGGACGCTATTGAGGCAACCGTCTCCGGCAACCCTGCGGACCCGTCCCCTCGCCCTTCGGGCTGGGGAGACCCCATGCTGCGACGCAGCGACCGGGCGGACTTCCAGGCCAACGGGATGCTGGCGCTGGCGAAGCGGCTGAAGACCAACCCGCGGGAGCTGGCCGGCCAGGTGGCCGCGCAGGTCGACGCGGGCGACGTGCTCGCGGAGGTCGAGGTCTCCGGGCCCGGCTTCCTCAACATCGCGGTGACGGACGCGGCGATCACGTCGAACCTCGCCGCGCGCGCCGAGGACGGCCGCCTCGGCGTCCCGTACGCGGACGCCCCCGGCACCACCGTCGTCGACTACGCGCAGCCGAACGTCGCGAAGGAGATGCACGTCGGGCATCTGCGCTCGGCGGTCATCGGCGACTCGCTCGTACGGGTGCTGGAGTTCACCGGCGAGACGGTGGTGCGGCGGCACCACATCGGCGACTGGGGCACGCAGTTCGGCATGCTCATCCAGTACCTGGACGAGCACCCGCACGAGCTGGACCGCGGCGGTGCGGACGGCGCCGCCGTCTCCGGCGAAGAGGCCGCCTCGAACCTCAACAGGCTCTACAAGGCCGCCCGCGCCGTCTTCGACGCCGACGACGCCTTCAAGGAGCGGGCCCGGCGCCGGGTCGTCGCGCTGCAGTCCGGCGACCCGGAGACGCGGGCGCTGTGGCAGCGGTTCGTGGACGAGTCGAAGCTGTACTTCTTCTCGGTCTTCGACAAGCTCGACATGGAGGTCAGGGACGCCGACATCGTCGGCGAGTCCGGCTACAACGACATGCTGGACGAGACGTGCGAGCTGCTCGCGGAGGCGGGCGTCGCGGTCGACTCCGAGGGCGCGCTGTGCGTCTTCTTCGACGACATCAAGGGCCAGGACGGCCAGCCGGTCCCGCTGATCGTGCGCAAGTCCGACGGAGGCTACGGCTACGCGGCCACCGACCTGTCCGCGATCCGCGACCGGGTGTTCAACCTCAAGGCGCAGACCCTGCTCTACGTCGTGGACCACCGGCAGTCCCTGCACTTCCGGATGGTCTTCGAGACGGCCCGCCGGATGGGCTGGCTCGACGGCGGCGTGACGGCGACGCAGCTCGCCTTCGGCACGGTCCTGGGCAAGGACGGCAAGCCGTTCAAGACCCGGGCGGGCACGACCGTACGGCTGGAGGACCTGCTCGACGAGGCGATCGACCGGGCGTCGGCGGTCGTCCGGGAGAAGGCCGACAAGGCGGTGCCGCCGCTGACGGAGGAGGAGATCGCCGAGCGCGGCGCGCAGGTGGGCATCGGCGCGGTCAAGTACGCGGACCTGTCCACGTCGGCGGCCCGGGACTACAAGTTCGACCTGGACCAGATGGTGTCCCTGCACGGCGACACCTCGGTCTACCTCCAGTACGCGTACGCCCGCATCCGCTCCATCCTCCGCCGCGCGGGCGGCACCGCCGTCCCCGCACCCCACCCGGCGCTGCCGCTCGAACCGGCGGAGCGGGCGCTCGGCCTGCACGTGGACGGCTTCGCGGCGGTGGTCGCGGAGGCGGCGGAGGAGCACGCGCCGCACAAGATCGCGGCGTACCTCTACCAACTCGCGTCGTTCTTCACCACCTTCTACGAGCACTGCCCGGTCCTGAAGGCGGACACCCCCGCGCAGGTGGAGAACCGCCTCTTCCTCAGCGGCGTGACGGCCCGGACGCTCCACACCGGCATGGCGCTGCTGGGCATCCGCACCCCGGAACGCCTCTGAGCGACCGGCCGCGGGCGGCTCCCGTAGGGTGATCGCCATGAGCGACTGGCAGTTGACGCGGACCTTCTCCAGCTCCGCCGGCGAGGTCCGCTGGGACCGGCTCGGCGGGGCCGGGGGGCGGCCGGTGGTGCTGTTGCACGGGACGCCCTGGTCGTCGTACACGTGGCGGGCCGTCGCGCGGGCGCTGGCGCGCGGGCGCGAGGTGTACGTCTGGGACATGCCGGGGTACGGGCAGTCGGAGAAGCGCGCCGGGCAGGACGTCTCGCTCGACGCGCAGGGGCGGATCTTCGTCCAACTGCTTGATCATTGGCGGTTGGACGAGCCGCTGGTCGTCGCGCACGACTTCGGCGGCGCCGTCGCGCTGCGCGCGCACCTGCTGCACGGCGCCGCGTACCGCGCGCTGGCCCTCGTCGACCCCGTCGCGCTCGCCCCGTGGGGCTCGCCGTTCTTCCGGCTCGTACGGGACAACGCGCCCGTCTTCGAGCAGCTCCCGGCGGCGCTGCACACCGCGCTGGTCCGCGAGTACATCGGCACCACCGGCGGCCCCGGCCTCCACCCCGCCGTCCTCGACGCCCTCGTCGCGCCCTGGACCGACGACGCCGGCCGCCCGGCGTTCTACCGCCAGATCGCCCAGGCCGACCAGCGCTTCACCGACGAGATCCAGCCCCGCTACGGCGAGGTCGGCATGCCCGCGCTCGTCTGCTGGGGCACGGACGACACCTGGATCCCGGTCGCCAAGGCGCACGAGCTGGCGGGCCTCGTCCCGGGCGCGCGGCTGGAGCTGTTCGAGGGCGCGGGCCACCTGGTCCAGGAGGACGCCCCGGCCGAACTGACCGCCGTCCTCCAGACGTTCCTCACCGAGCAGTCCTAGGTGTATTGCCCTGTGAGGTTGGGGACGCGGCTGGCGGGCGGTTGGCCGTTCAGTGCGGTGTGGCCGCGGTGGTGATTGTAGGTGTGCAGCCAGTGGGGGAATGCTTCGCGTCGTTCCTGCTCGCTGCGGTAGGGGCGGGCGTAGGCCCACTCGTCTAGCAGGGTGCGGTTGAAGCGTTCGACCTTGCCGTTGGTCTGTGGCCGGTAGGGCCGGGTTCGCTTGTGGGCGATCTGGGCCGCGATGAGAGCATCGCGCCAGTCGCGTGAGCGGTAGCAGGCGCCGTTGTCGGTCAGGACGCGTTCGACGGTGATCCCGGCCTGGGTGAAGAACGCCTGGGCGCGGGTCCAGAAGGCGGTGGCGGTCTCCTTCTTCTCGTCGGTGTGGATCTCGCTGTAGGCGAGGCGGGAGTGGTCGTCGACGGCGGTGTGCAGGTAGCTGTAGCCGGCGTTCTTGCGGGTCTTGCGGCCCGCTTGTCGGCCCAGGACCTTGTGGCCGCCGCCGTCGGGGATGTTCCCGAGCTTCTTGATGTCGACGTGCACCAGTTCGCCGGGACGCTCACGTTCGTAGCGGCGTATGGGGTGGCCGGTGGCCCGGTCCAGGTGTGTCAGGCGGACCAGGCCGTGGCGGGTCAGCACGCGGTGCACGGTCGAGGGCACCAGACGGAGCAGGTGGGCGATGCGGGCTGGTCCCCGGCGACGCAGGACCCGGACCTTGATGATCCGGCGCTCGGTGCGGGTGGGGGTGCGGCGCGGGCTGGTGTGAGGGCGGCTGGAGCGGTCGGTCATGCCTGCCTCGCCACACAGTTGGTATCGGCTGGCCCAGCGCTGGGCGGTGGTTGGCGAGACCTGGAAGCGTTCGGCAGCCCGGCGCAGGGTCCAGCCGTCCTCGATCACGCAGCGGGCCAGACGCAGCCGGCCAGTCTCGGTCAGAGGTGCATTACGGTGTGGCATGAGGGCCTTTCTGCTGGTGTAGACGTCGCAATCCACACCGAACCGGAAGGCCCTCACCCCTTCAAGATCCTTCAGCCGAGACCTCGCTCACCGTCCACAACCTCCCCGGACAGAACACCTAGGCCCTGTCTGACGCCCGCCCCCCTGCGCCGGGCCGCGCCTACGGCCCCTCCCACCACGGCCGCACGCCCTCCACCGGGACGAAGTCGTGGAAGTCCATGTTGGCGATCTCCAGGTTGCAGACCATCGACCCGGCCACGTGCCACGGCAGGACGGCGATGTTGCCCGGGGTGTCGTGGAGGTCGACGGCGGCCAGCGGCCGGTCCGCCGCGGCGAAGGTCCCGGCGTCGGCGAGCGCGACGAGCACGGTGTACTCCTCGGGCGGTACCAGCGCGGGGACGCTGCCGGGCGGCAGGCCCTCGTAGGCCGGGTCGTCCACGACCAGCGCCGTCAGCGGGTAGCGGTCCACGTCGATGTCGTCCGGGTCGATGTCGGCGCCGACCCAGCCCTCCTCGTCGGTGCCGCCCAGCTCGTCGAGCAGGGCGCGCCAGCCGTCGTCGTCCTCGAACGAGGTGCGGACCAGCAGGGCGCCCTCGGTGGCGGGCAGCGCCGGGAAGTCCCGCTGCGGCGGCGTCGTCGGCACGGGGAAGGCCCGGCGGCCGGCGCCGCCCCGGTACGTACCGCGCAGGTCGGTGTCGCGGATCAGGTCGTCGAAGACGAGCGCCCCGTCGAACAGGGCGGCCAGGACCTCGCCGAGCCGCTCCTTCGCGACGCGGACCCCGCGCCCGGGTATCGCCGCCAGGTCCACCAGCAGCGGCTCCCCGCCGTACACCGCGACGATGTCCACGAGGACGGCGACGGGTGCGGCCGAGGCGCCGCCGGGGAGGAGCGCGGGTACGTTCCCGCCGCGCAGGTGGTCCCACCCGGGGTCGGCGACGGGGCGCAGCCGCACGGGGCTGTCGTCGGGCACGAGCGCGGCGCCGCCGCCGTCCGGGGCGAGCAGCCCGCCCCAACCGGGCTCCCCGTTCTCGTAGTACGCGCAGACCATCAGCACCTCACCGGACGTGGTCCGGGGCAGCTCCGGGCAGGGCATGACTCCCCTTTCGCTTGGTTGCCGCGGGATGCCCCGGAAACTATCGCGCCGGACTGACAGCCACCCGCGTCACGAGCGGGGCGCGGGCCCGGAGAGTGGCCGTGCGGCGTCGCCGACGATCGCCTGCAGCGCCGCGATATGGCCCTCGAAGGCGTCCCGCCCGGCGGGGGTGAGGCGGGCCCGTACCTTCCGGCGGCCGCCGCTGACGCGGCGTTCGGTGGCGACGTACCCGGCCTCTTCGAGCGTCGCGAGCTGCTTGGACAGCGCCGAGTCGGACAGTTCCAGCCGGTCCTTGAGGAAGGCGAACTCGGCCCAGTCGACGGCGGCCAGCGTCGCCACCAGCGACAGGCGGGTGCTGGGGTGGATCAGCTCGTCGAACTTCGGCTGCGTCATGCCCGCACCCAGCGGCGCACCACGCGCAGGATCTCCGGCCCGCCGAACCCGACGACGGCCGCCACCATCCCCGCCGCCCAGATGCTCGCGTGATCGGTGCCCTCGGCGTCCAGGGCGAGCGCCACCACGACGGTCACGGCCACGAACGCGACCAGCATGCCGATCACCACCGCGGGGATGCGGCGGCCGGCGACCGCGGCGCTGACCTGGATCTGCTGCGTCCGCCGCCGCCCGCTGAGCAGGCGCGAGGCGAATATCGCGTGTCCGGCGCCGAAGGCCGCCGTGGCGATCGCGGTCAGCCACCACGGCAGCACCGCGCCGCCCGCACCCAGCACCAGCCAGCCCGCGGCCATGCCCCACCAGTAGCCGCGGGGCAGGCCGATCTCCCCGGCCACGTGGCGGCGGGCGTGTTCCGCCGCGGCGAGCGCATCGCGGGCCTGCTCTGCGGCGACGTTGTCCATGACGGGGCCTCTCTCACTTTCCTGGTGGGAAACTGAGCATCACACTTTCCTGCCGGGAAAGTCAAGCGCCGCACTCGCGGCCCCGCGGCCCCGCCCGCGCTAGGACGCCGACTTCGGGCGGGCGCGCAGATGCGCGCGTTCGCCCTGGCCGCCGAAGAGGCTCAGGAACTCCACCGGCTCGTCGTCCGCCGCGCCGAACCAGTGCGGCACGCGGGTGTCGAACTCGGCCGCCTCGCCGGGTTCGAGGATCAGGTCGTGCTCGCCGAGCACCACGCGCAGCCGGCCGCTCATCACGTACATCCACTCGTAGCCCTCGTGGGTGCGCAGGTCCGGCTCCCGGCGTCCGCTGCCCGCCGGCAGGATCAGCTTGAACGCCTGGATGCCGCCGGCCCGGCGGGAGAGCGGCAGCATCGTCATGCCGTTGCGGGTGACCGGCCGCAGGTGGATGCGGGGGTCGCCGGTGGGCGGGGCGCCGACGAGTTCGTCGAGCGTGACGCCGTGGGCGCGGGCCAGCGGCAGCAGCAGCTCCAGCGTGGGGCGGCGGCTGCCGGACTCCAGCCGGGACAGGGTGCTCACCGAGATGCCGGTGGTCGCGGACAGCTCGGCGAGCGTCGACTCGCGCCGGCGGCGCAGCTCGCGCAGGCGCGGGCCGACGGCGTTGAGGGCGGTGTCGAGTTCTGCGTCCTGATCGGGGGCGCTGTCGGTGTCAGCCATACGAACAGTTTGCCATAGCGGCAACAAGGTTTGCGCATTCAGCGGGGTCGGCCGCAGGGTCGTCGGCATGGAGGTGGTCGACATGACCGAGAGGGCCGAGGCCGGGTGGGCCTGGACGGGTGCCGGGGCGGAGGAGAGCCACGAGCCGGCGGAGAGCTACGAGGTGGCGGTGGTCGGTGGCGGCGCCGCGGGGCTGAGCGGGGCGCTGATGCTGGCCCGCTCCCGCCGCTCCGTGGTGGTGATCGACGCGGGTGCGCCGCGCAACGCCCCGGCGGACGGCGTGCACGGGCTGCTGGGCCGCGAGGGCATACCGCCGGGCGAGCTGCTGGCGCGCGGCCGGGCGGAGGTCCGCGGGTACGGGGGCCACGTGGTGACTGGCGAGGTCACCGGGGTCGCCCGGGAGCCGGAGGACGGCCCCCGGGACGCCGGGGACGGGTCCGAGGACGCGACCGGGTTCGTCCTCACCCTCGCCGGCGGCCGGTCCGTACGGGCCCGGCGGCTGCTCGTCACCACCGGCCTCGTCGACGGGCTGCCCGACGTCGCCGGCCTGCGCGAGCGCTGGGGCCGGGACGTACTGCACTGCCCGTACTGCCACGGCTGGGAGGTCCGCGACCAGGCCATCGGCGTGCTGGCGACCGGGCCCATGGCCCTGCACCAGGCGCTGCTGTTCCGGCAGTTGAGCGCCGACGTCACGTACTTCTCGCACACCACCGAGCCGCCGGCCGGCGACGCCGCCGAGCAGTTGGACGCCCTCGGCGTGCGCGTCGTCACCGGCGAGGTCGCGGGCCTGGAGGTCACCGGCGACCGTCTCGCGGGCGTACGCCTCGCGGACGGCACCGTCGTGCCCCGCCAGGCGCTCGCGGTGGCCACGCGCATGGTCGCCCGCGCCGGGCTCCTCGCCGACCTGGGGCTGCGCGCCGTGGAGCACCCCTCCGGCATGGGCGAGCACATCCCCGCCGACACCACCGGCCGCACCGACGTACCCGGCGTGTGGGTCGCGGGCAACGTCACCGACATGACCGCCCAGGTCCACGCCGCCGCGTCGGCAGGGGCCATGGCCGGCGCGCAGATCAACGCCGACCTCGCCGCCGAGGACGCCCGCCGGGCGGTCGCCGCCCGCCGGGTCGGCGTATGACGGACGACTACGGAGAGAGGGACACCAGGATGACGAACGCGACCGAAGAGTTCGGCGAGGCGTACTGGGAAGAGAAGTACCGGGCCCGCGACGCGATCTGGAGCGGCCGCCCCAACCCGCAGCTCGT
>NZ_JACBXC010001310.1 GCF_013870535.1 Streptomyces phytophilus
ACCCGCCGCCCACCCGTGGGGCCGGCGCTCCTGGGCGCGGGGCGTCCGACCGGGCGTGGCAGTATGAACGGTCGCCGAAGACGCCCGTGGCTGTGACGCAACATGGTGAAGATGCAGGTGAGATGACGGTGACCGGACTCCTCGTACTGGCAGGCACGCCCATCGGCGACCCCGAAGACGCTCCGCCGCGGCTGGCGACCGAGCTGGCCGCTGCCGACGTCATCGCCGCCGAGGACACCCGCCGGCTGCGCCGGCTGACGCAGGCGCTCGGAGTGCAGCCCACGGCCCGTGTCGTGTCGTACTTCGAGGGCAACGAGAGCGCCCGCACCCCCGACCTGGTCGAGGAGCTGGCCGGCGGCGCGCGCGTGCTGCTGGTCACCGACGCCGGCATGCCCTCCGTCTCCGACCCCGGCTACCGCCTCGTCGCCGCCGCCGTAAAGCGCGGCATCACCGTCACCGCCGCGCCCGGCCCGTCCGCGGTGCTGGCGGCGCTCGCGGTCTCGGCGCTGCCGGTGGACAGGTTCTGCTTCGAGGGGTTCCTGCCGCGCAAACCGGGGGAGCGGCTGGCGCGGCTGCGCGAGGCGGCGGCCGAGCGGCGCACCCTGGTGTACTTCGAGGCCCCGCACCGCCTCGCCGACAGCCTCGCGGCGATGGCCGGAGTCTTCGGCGAGGACCGCAGGGCCGCCGTGTGCCGGGAGCTGACCAAGACGTACGAGGAGGTCAGGCGCGGCCCGCTGCGGGAGCTGGCGGACTGGGCGGCCGACGGCGTACGCGGCGAGGTCACGGTGGTCGTGGAGGGCGCCCCCCAGGACCGCGAGCGGCCCGATGCCACGGAGCTGTTCCGCCGGGTCACCGTCCGTGAGGAGGCGGGGGAGGCGCGCAAGGAGGCCATCGCGGCGGTCGCCCGGGACGCCGGGGTACCCAAGCGCGAGGTGTTCGATGCCGTGGTGGCGGCGAAAAACTCGGCAAACAACTCAGAGTAGCCGGATCAAAACTCCTTCAATTGATGGTATTGGCGGCTGCGGGCCGTGCCGAATGGGTGTCCACTGGAATAGGGGATGCGTTCCGGCGACTTGTCCCTCACCTGGACAAGAGGAGCTTGCCAATGTCCGAGCCCGAGCCAGTGATCGAGTCGTACGCCTTCGCCTGCATGATGTGCGGGCACGGCTGGGAGCAGACCTACGAGATCCACCACCACGTGGATTCGAAGGGCCGACCCTTCGTCACGTACCACACCGACGGGGAGCGGGTGCCCTCGCCGCTCACCCGGCCCACGTGCCTGAACTGCGGCGAGCACGTCGTACGCATCATGCGCGCCGGCCAGGTCCGCTCCGTCGAATCGGTGCGGCAGCGCTCACGCCGCACCTGACCCCGCGGGGACCCCGCTGCCGCACGGGAACCGCCCCGCACGGCGTTGTCGTACCGGGCCAGTAGAGTCCCCGGCATGGCTCAGCACACCTCCGGCGGCGCGGACGCGAAGTCCGCGCCGCCGCCGCCCGAACCGCTCGGGCACCCCGCGGCGGACTCGCACACGCACCTGGACATGCAGGACGGCACGGTCGCCGACGCCGTGGCCGCGGCCGCCCGGGTGGGCGTCACCACCCTCATCCAGGTGGGCTGCGACCTGGAGCGCTCCCGCTGG
>NZ_JACBXC010001311.1 GCF_013870535.1 Streptomyces phytophilus
GCCGGCCCCCGGATCCGGCGGCCGTTCACCCCCTTCGTCATCCCGAAGAGCCCCGCCCCCCGCGCCGTGCTCTCCCGCGCGCTCGCCGTCCCGCTCGTCGTCGCCCTCGTCTTCGTCCTGCCGCTGGCCATCGCGGGCCGCTCCCAGCCCGACGTCCGCGACGCGGTGTTCTGGCTCCAGCTCGCCACCACCTGCTACGCGGGCGCCCGCCTCTCCGCGATGATCCTCACCACCCGGCGGCGGCTCATCCAGGGCACCGTCTGGCTCTTCTGCTACGTCGCGATGGGCGTCGCCCCGCTGGCGCAGATCGTGCTGGACCAGACCCCGACCCCGGTGGTCGGCACCCGCGGCGACTTCACCATGGCGGTGGCCCTGGTGCTCGCCGGCTTCGTCGCCTTCGACGTCGGCGCGCTGCTGTCGCGGCACGCCTCGGAGGCACGGCTGAGCAGGCCGCGGCCGGTCGCCTCGGTCAACAAGCGCCGCCTGTACCTGCTGGTGATCCTCGCCTACGCCGGCAGCGCCCTGCTCATCGTGTCCTTCGGCGGCCCGGCGCCGTTCTTCGGCAGCCGCCAGGCGATCAGCGACGAGCTGACCGGCGGCGGCACGGCGGACTCGCAGGTCGGTTCGGCGTTCCTGCGCGGCTTCGGTACGGTGCCCGCGCTGCTGGCGCTGCTGATGCTGACGCGCTGGCTGGTGATGTCGCGCCGGGCCAGGCGGCAGCCGTCGGTGGTGCTTCCGTGGGCGGGCCTCGTCCTCATCAACGCGATCGTCAACAACCCGATCTCCAACCCGCGGTACTGGTTCCTCACCGTCGCCTTCGCCCTGCTGTTCACCGCCTTCCCGCGCAGCCCCGTGGTGTACCGGGCGGCGCTCGCGGGCGGCGTGGCGGCGGCGGTGCTGCTGTTCCCGTTCGCGGACAAGTTCCGCTACGACGAGGCCGGGCGGAAGCAGACGCAGTCGGGCTCGGTGCTGGAGCCGCTGGTGATGAAGGACTACGACCAGACGGTGATGTTCGCCAACACCATCTCGTACGTGGACTCCGGCACGGGCCACACGTACGGCAAGCAGCTGGCGTCGTCGGCGTTCTTCTTCGTGCCCCGCTCGGTGTGGGAGGACAAGCAGCTCGACTCCGGCGTCAAGGTGGGCACGTGGATGGGGATGACGAACGTCAACCTGTCCTCGCCGCTGTGGACGGAGCTGTGGCTCGACTTCGGGCCGCTGGGCATGGCGGGCGGGCTGCTGCTGGTGGGGTACGCGGCGGCGCGTACGGACCGGAGGTTCGCCGAGTCGGGGCACATGTCGCGGGATCCGGGGAACGTGATGGCGACGGTCGTCCCGCTGATCGCGGGGTACTCGTTCATCCTCCTGCGGGGGCCGCTGCTCCAGGCCACGGGGCGGATCGGGATCGCGGTGCTGTGTCTGGCGCTGGTGACGACGTTCCGGCCGGAGGAGCACAAGCGGCTGCACTGACCGCCTTGCGGCGGGGCGCGGGTGGGCGGGCCGTAGGCTCGGGGCGTGGATGTCGAGGATGATCTTCGGGGCGCGCTCGGACGGCAGTTGGCAGGGGTCGGCACGCGGCGGGCGGGAGCGGCCGTGGAGCGGCTGATCACCGGCTACCGCGGCGACGGCCCGGCCCCCGCG
>NZ_JACBXC010001312.1 GCF_013870535.1 Streptomyces phytophilus
ACAGACCCTGATCCCCCGCCGGGAGCGCCGGGGCCCGTCCGCGGGAGGGCAGGCCCCGGCCGCTCTCACCCGCGGCGGGGCAGGCCGCGCAGGATCTTGCCCTCCGTCGACAGCACGTAGTCGCCGCCGTCGAAGCGGCGGGTGCGGGCGAACATCAGGTACAGGTATTTGAAGTTCTCCGCGAAGGCGTACGCGGGGAACAGGTCGCCCCGGCGCATCGGCGAGGTCGTCACGTCCTCCAGGATCGTGTAGCCGCCGGGGACGCGGGCGTGGGCCTTCATGCCCTCGAAGTACTGCCACGCGGTGCGGCGGTAGAAGTCGTCCCTCGTCAGCCAGTAGAGGTCGAAGGCGCCGTTGACGTACTCGGGCCGGAACTGGTTGCCCCGCGAGGTCGGGGTCATCGTGCCGTAGTCGATCTCCTCGGGCAGCACGGGCCAGCGCTGCAGGACCGACTCCCACGAGCGGTGGTAGCGCTCGCCGAGGCGCCGGTCGCCGCCCTTGGCGACCAGGCCGCCCCAGAACGACGCCAGCTCGGACTGGCGCCGGCCGGTGGTCTCGCCGGTGGCGAAGTCGACCTGGCGGTACCAGACGTGGCCGTCCCACTCCTCCACCAGGTGCTCGGTCATGGCGCCGTTGAGCAGCCGCCACCAGCGCAGGCAGTCCCGGTCGCCGAAGAGCTCCCAGGCGCCCCACAGGTACTCGTAGAAGGAGTCGACGGGCGGGTTGGGGCCCTGGTCCGTGGGGTCGGTCCAGCGGCCGGTCTCGACGTCGAGCCGGGTGCCGAGGAGGTCGAGCGAGGAGCGCCGGTCGAGCACGGCGCGGTAGGCGCGCTTGGCCGCCTCGTAGTACTTGCCGTCGCCGGTGAGCCTGGAGAGCATCCCGAACTCCAGGATGTTCGTGCCGATCTCGGCGAGCGGCGGGGTGGTGCCGTGGACCTCGCCGGTGCGCAGGTTGGCGCGGGTGTACGGCATGCCGGTGGGCGACTTGGTGAACGCGGGCAGCAGCCGGTCGGTGAAGTCGACGCACAGGTCGAGCAGCGACTGCCGGCCGGTGACGAGGTGGCCGGCGAGCAGCCCGCCGACGACGCGGATGACGGCTTCGAAGACGTGGAAGTCGGCGTCGATGTCGAAGTCGAGGTTCTGCTCCAGCCAGTCGGCGGACTCCGTCAGGTCCTCGTCCAGCTCCATCACGTACAGCGTGTCCAGCGCCTCGATCACGGACAGGGCCACGGGGTGGCCCTGGGCGAAGAACTCGCTCGACGTGCCGGAGACGGGCCGTACCTCGTCGTGGCCCCAGGCGGCGGCCCGGTAGCCGTTCCAGGCGTGCAGGAACTCCTTGCGGATCTCGCGCGCGGCGTGCGGCCCGGCGGGTACGCGGACGGCGGCCGCGGGGTGCGCGGCCCTGCCCGGCAGGGCGCGCGCGGGCGCGGCCTGCGCCAGGGCGCCGGCGCCGGCGGCGGACGTCGCGGCGGCGGCTGCCAGCAGCCGGCGGCGGGAGAGAGGGGTGCGGTGGTGTGCGGCGGTGCCCATCGATGCTGCCCCTTCGCGGTGTGGACGCGCCCCCCGACGCGCCTGACATCGTTGTCACGTGCGGTCGTGAATCGAGGCTAGCGGCGCTCGGGGCGGTGTCAATGGTGCCC
>NZ_JACBXC010001313.1 GCF_013870535.1 Streptomyces phytophilus
CTCCAGCGCCTTCTGCCAGGCCCGCCCCCACCACGTGTGCGCGAACCCGCGGCCCTGGCTCGGCGGCAGCGCCTCGAAGGTCATCTCCTCCTGCTCGGTCATCACTCGCCCCCTCGCGGCCCGGCCAGCCGGACCAGCTCCGCCAGTTGCCCGTCGGACAGTTCGGTGATCGCGGCCTCGCCGCCGCCGAGGACGGCGTCCGCGAGGCCCTGCTTGTGCTGGAGCATCTGCGCGATGCGGTCCTCGATGGTGCCCTCGGCGATCAGCCGGTGGACCTGCACGGGCTGCGTCTGCCCGATGCGGTACGCGCGGTCGGTGGCCTGCGCCTCGACGGCGGGGTTCCACCAGCGGTCGTAGTGCACGACGTGGCCCGCGCGGGTGAGGTTCAGGCCGGTGCCGGCGGCCTTCAGCGAGAGCAGGAAGACCGGCACCTCGCCGTCCTGGAAGCGCCGTACCAGCTCCTCGCGGGCCGGTACCGGCGTGCCGCCGTGCAGCAGTTGGGCCGGGACGCCGCGCGCCGCGAGGTGCGCCTGGAGCAGCCGGGCCATCTGTACGTACTGGGTGAAGACCAGTGCGCTGCCGTCCTCGGCGAGGATCACCTCAAGCAGCTCGTCGAGGAGTTCGAGCTTCCCCGAGCGGCCGGGGATGCGCGGGCTGTCCTCCTTCAGATACTGGGCGGGGTGGTTGCAGATCTGCTTCAGCGCGGTCATCAGTTTCAGGATCAGCCCGCGCCTGGCCATGGCGTCCGCCTCGGCGATCGCGGCGAGCGTCTCGCGCACCACCGCCTCGTAGAGCCCGGCCTGTTCGGCCGTCAGCGCCACCGCCCGGTCCGTCTCGGTCTTGCGCGGCAGCTCCGGCGCGATGCCCGGGTCGGACTTGCGGCGGCGCAGCAGGAAGGGGCGGACGAGCCGCGCCAGCCGCTCCGCGGCGTCGGCGTCCGCGCCGGATTCGGCGGCGTCGGCGTAGCGCGTACGGAAGCGGCGGAGCGGACCGAGCAGCCCGGGAGTCGTCCAGTCGAGGATGGCCCACAGCTCGGAGAGGTTGTTCTCCACCGGCGTGCCGGTCAGCGCGACGCGCGCCTTGGACGGCACGGTGCGCAGCGCCCTGGCGGTCGCGGAGAAGGGGTTCTTGACGTGCTGCGCCTCGTCGGCGACGACGAGCGACCAGCCGGCCGCCGCCAGCCGCTCGGCGTCCAGCCGCATCGTTCCGTACGTCGTGAGCACGAACTCGCCGTCCGCCAGCTCCTCCAGCGACCGGCCGCCGCCGTGGAAGCGGCGCACCGGCGTGCCGGGTGCGAAGCGCTCGATCTCCCGCTGCCAGTTGCCCAGCAGCGAGGCGGGGCAGACCACCAGCGTCGGGCCCGCGGTCTCGTCGTGCTCCTGCCGGTCGAGGTGCAGCGAGATCAGCGTGATGGTCTTGCCCAGGCCCATGTCGTCCGCGAGGCAGCCGCCGAGGCCGAGCGAGGTCATCCGGCGCAGCCAGCCGAGTCCGCGCAGCTGGTAGTCGCGCAGGGTCGCGGCGAGGGCCGCGGGCGGTGCCGCCGGCTCGCTCTCCTCCTCGGGGTCCGCGATGCGCTTGCGCAGCGTGTCGAGCCAGCCGCTCGCGGCCACCTCGACGCGCCCGCCGGGTACGGCCGGG
>NZ_JACBXC010001314.1 GCF_013870535.1 Streptomyces phytophilus
CGCTGGCCACGATGCACATGTCGTGGGGCTGGGGGTTCCTCACCAGCCCGCGTTCGCTGGCGCAGAAGGTGATCGCCAGCCGCCGCCCTGCGGTCACGGCCGGCTGACCGCCGGCGCGCTTCACCTCCGGCTTCCTCCCGGCCCCGCCCGCGCGCGCGAGCGGGGCCGACGCGTCACCAGGTGTAGGACGGATTGACGTCCATGCACGCCTTCTTGTTGCCGCCGGCCAGCGGGTTGGAGCTCTCCGGCGCCTTCTCCGGCCCCGTCTCCTCGCCGTCCTCGCCGCCCCCGCCCGCGGCCTCCGGGTAGGCGTCGCCCTCCCGCCAGTCCGCGCCGACGACCAGCGTCACCCCGTCGATGCCGGTGGACTGCTTCACCGCCCGGTCGGGCAGCCCGATCGCCTTGGCCACCGCCAGGGCGTTCGCGTGCTGCTCCTCGGTCGCGTACGTGATGGTGGTGTCCGCCTGCGACTTGGGGGTGGCGTCGGTGGCGGCCTGGGTGAAGCCGTCGTCGACGAGCACCTCGGCGATGTCGCCGGCCCGGCCGGTGACCGGGGCGTACATCGTGGTGCCCGTGCCGTTCTGCACGAGGACGGGGATCTCCGCCTTCGGCTCGGCCTCGGCGACAAGGTCGTCCGGCTTCTTCTTCTTGGGCTTGTCCTTGCCGTCGAAGGCGACGTCGTTGCGGATCATGGACCAGAGCTGCGGCGCGTCCTCCTCGTTGGGTACGACGTGCGCGTTGTTCTCCGGGTCCGGCACCCACGGCATGGTGGTCATGGTGATGCGCTCGGCCGGCACCCGCTTGATGTCGTTCCCGAGGTCGTAGAGCTTCTTCAGGTCGCCCAGGCCGTCGTCGACGGTGAGCGCGTTGGTCGCCGCCTCGGCGAGACGGCGCAGCTTGCCGGGGTCGGAGAGCTTGGCGCCCTCCTTCAGCTCGCGGGCCATCGAGTTCATGTACTGGTGCTGGGCGTGCGTGCGCCCGATGTCGCTGCCGTCCTCGAAGCCGTGCCGGGTGCGCAGCCACTGCAGCGCCTGCTCGCCCTTGATGGTCGTCTCGCCCTCTTCGAGGCGGAGCCCGGAGTCCTCGTCGTAGACGTTGTCCCGTACGCAGACGGGGACGCCGCCCACCGCGTCGGCCATGCTCACCACGCCGGCGAAGTCGATCATCATGAAGTGGTCGATGGAGACGCCGGTCATGGCCTCCCAGGCGGCGACCGTGCAGCCGGGACCGCCGTGCTGGAGGCTGGTGTTGATGGTCTCGCTGGTGGTCTCGGGGTAGACGGTGCCGTCGTCGGGGTCGGTGCACTCGGGGATCGTCACTCGGGTGTCGCGCGGGACGCTGACGACGGACATGTTGCTGCGGTCCGCGGAGACGTGGAGCAGCATCTGCACGTCGGCGAGCGGCTTGCGGCCGCGGTCGGCGCGGGCGCCGCCGAGGCGGACGTTCTCGTCGGAGTTCCGGCTGTCGGACCCCAGGAGCAGAATGTCCAGCGGCGTCTGGCCGTCCGCGTTGGGCTGCTTCTCGTCGAGCTTGTTCTTGCCGAGGTTGAGGGGGTCCTTCTCCAGGTTGTTGTTCAGGTCGCGGTAGTAGAGGTAGCCGGCGGCCGCGGTGCCGAGTATGAGGAAGGCGACGATGCC
>NZ_JACBXC010001315.1 GCF_013870535.1 Streptomyces phytophilus
GTGGCCACGTACCACTTCCCGGCCGTCGCCGACCTGCTGGAAGCAACGCTGCGCGACAGCGTCGACGCCTACGCGACCGCGCTCGCCGACGCGCTGCCCGAGGAGTACGACACCGCCGACCTGGGGCAGTACCTGGCGGCGTATCTGGACGAGCACGGCGCGGCCTGCGCCGCGGAGTTCGACCTGTACCTCTACGCCGCCCGCCACCCCGAGCTGCGCCCCGTCCTGGGCCGCTGGCACGGCCTGCTGGCGGAGATCGCCGGCCGGTTCACCAGCGACCCGGTCGCGATCGACGCGTTCTCGGCCGTGCTCGACGGCCTCAGCCTGCAGTCGCTGCTGCGGCCGGAGCCGCTGACCGCCGCCGAGGTCCAGCAGGTCGTCGACCACGTACTGCACCGCCGGTGACCCGCCCGCCGCCGACCCGGCCCGCGTCCACGTCCGCGCCCGCGTCCGCACCGGCCTCAACCGCCCTGCGCCGCCTGCCACTCGTGGCTCAGCAGCGACCACACCTCCAGGTCGTGCCGCTTGCCGGCCATCTCGAACAGGCTGCGCAGCGTTCCCTCGTGGCTCATGCCGAGCCGCCTGGCCACCGCGATGCTGGCCTTGTTCGCCGGGTCGACCAGCCACTCGACGCGGGACAGGCCGCGTACGC
Organism: Streptomyces phytophilus; assembly: GCF_013870535.1. Lineage (GTDB taxonomy): Bacteria > Actinomycetota > Actinomycetes > Streptomycetales > Streptomycetaceae > Streptomyces > Streptomyces phytophilus. The sequence continues at coordinate 653 of NZ_JACBXC010001315.1, forward strand.
CCACCGCCCAGTCGATCATCCGGCGCGACGCCTCCGTGACCAGCCCGCGGCCCTGCGCCTCCGGCGCCAGCCAGGCGCCCAGCTCGCAGGAACCCTGCTCGGTGTCGAAGAGCCGGTAGATCATGCCGCCGACCAGTTCGCCGTCCAGCCGGACGGCGAACATCCGGCCGGCGTCGCGGGCCTGCTTGTCCGCGTACGCCTGGAGGAAGCGGCGGGCGCCGGCCTCGTCGGTGACGGCGTGCGCCCAGGGCAGCCACGGCTCCAGGTGCGCCCGGTTGCGGTCGGTGAACGCGGCGAGCTCCGCGGCCTGCCACGGCTCCAGCGTGGTCAGTTCCGCGCCTTCGGCCAGGGGTGTGCTCAGCATCGGTGCGGCTCTCTCCTCGGTCACGGGGTGGGCGGCAGCGGCAGCGGAAGCCCCGGCAGTCCGTCGAGGCTGGCGGCGACGTGCTCCTTCTTGCGGAAGTACGCGTCCAGCCCGGCGTCGTCCTCCCGCTCGAAGCGCCTGCCGTGCAGGTCGCGGTCGGCTTCGTAGGCCATGAAGGGCACAGCGTAGCCGCAGGTGTCGCGGATCAGTTCGGCGGTCACGACGACGACCGCCCGCAGCCCGTGCCGGGACGGGTCGATGGCGGGGAAGTGTTCGAGCAGGGCGGGGAAGCGCGGGTCGTCGCGGAAGACCGGCTCACCGCTGCCGTGCACCCGCACGATGTTCGGCGGGCCCTGGAAGGCGCACCACATCAGCGTGATCCTGCCGTTCTCCCGCAGGTGCGCGATGGTCTCGGCGTTGCTGCCGGCGAAGTCGAGGTAGGCCACGGTGCGGTCGTCGAGGACGGCGAACGAGCCCGTCAGCCCCTTCGGCGAGAGGTTCACGGTGCCGTCCGCCGCCAGCGGCGCGGTCGCCGTGAAGAACATGTGCTGCGCCTCGATGAAGGCGCGCAGCCGGCCGTCGATGCGTGCGTACGTTTTCCCCATGCGACGAGTGTGCG
>NZ_JACBXC010001316.1 GCF_013870535.1 Streptomyces phytophilus
CCCGGCTGGAAGGCCGTCGGCTTCGCCGAGACCGGCCAGGGCAGGCCCGCGCTGCTCGTGCACGCCGACGACGCCCGCCTGCGCCGCCTCGCCGTCCTCGACGCCGTGATCAACAACGGCGACCGCAAGGGCGGCCACCTGCTGCCCGCCCCCGGCGGCCGGCTCTATGCCATCGACCACGGAGTGACGTTCCACACCGACGACAAGCTGCGCACCCTGCTGTGGGGCTGGGCCGGCGAGCCGCTGCCCGCCGAGGCCGTCGCCGTGCTGCGCCGGCTCGCGGACGGCCTCGCCGCGGCCGGCCCGCTGGCGGCCCGGCTGGCGCCGCTGATCACGGCGGCGGAGGTGGCCGCGCTGCGCGCCCGTACGGCCGCCCTGCTGGCCTCCGGACGGCACCCGGAGCCCAGCGGCGAGTGGCCGGCCATCCCCTGGCCGCCGGTCTGAGCCCGGCCCGCGCCGCCACCGGCCGGGCATATTCCGTACGAACCCTCCCACCCCTGTCCGAAACCGCGGCCTCGCGCCGCCCCGGTCGTTTCACCAGGCAACCGGCGGTTACGCTCGTTTACATGCATGCCTGGCCTGCTCCCGAGGTCCCGGTGCTCCCCGGCACCGGCCGCGACCTCCGCCTCCACGACACCGCGACCGGAGGGCTCGTCGCCCTCGATCCCGGCCCGGAGGCCCGCATCTACGTCTGCGGCATCACCCCCTACGACGCCACCCACATGGGGCACGCGGCCACCTACACCGCGTTCGACCTCGTGCAGCGCGTCTGGCTGGACAACAAGAGGCAGGTCCACTACGTCCAGAACGTGACGGACGTCGACGACCCGCTGCTCGTCCGGGCCGCCGAGACGGGTGAGGAGTGGACCGCGCTCGCCGACCGCGAGACGGACCTCTACCGCGACGACATGACGGCCCTGCGCAACCTGCCGCCGCGCGAGTTCGTCGGCGCGGTGGAGTCGATACCGCGCATCGTGCCCCTGGTGGAGCGGCTGCGCGACGCCGGCGCCGCGTACGAACTCGACGGCGACACCTACTTCTCGGTCGAATCCGACCCCCGCTTCGGCTCCGTCTCCGGGCTCGGCGCCGCGACCATGCGGGAGCTGTCCGCCGAGCGCGGCGGCGACCCCGAGCGCCCCGGCAAGAAGAACCCGCTCGATCCGATGCTGTGGAGCGCCGAGCGCGCGGGCGAGCCGAGCTGGGACGGCGGCTCCCTGGGGCGCGGTCGGCCCGGCTGGCACATCGAGTGCGTCGCCATCTCGCTGGACCACCTCGGCATGACCTTCGACGTGCAGGGCGGCGGCAGCGACCTGATCTTCCCGCACCACGAGATGGGCGCGTCCCACGCGCAGGTGCTGACCGGGGAGTTCCCCTTCGCCCGGGCGTACGTGCACTCCGGGCTCGTCGCCCTCGACGGCGAGAAGATGTCGAAGTCCCGGGGCAACCTGGTCTTCGTCTCCCAGCTGCGGCGCGACGGCGTCGACCCCGTGGCCGTACGGCTCGCGCTGCTCGACCACCACTACCGCACGGACTGGGAGTGGACCGCCCACGGGCTGGAGCAGGCGCAGGAGCGGCTGGCGCGGTGGCGGGACGCCGTCTCCCGGCCGGAGGGGCCGCCCGCGGAGGGGCTCGTCG
>NZ_JACBXC010001317.1 GCF_013870535.1 Streptomyces phytophilus
GCGTCACCGCGGACGCCAGCATCACCGCGTCGCAGCCCAGCTCCATCGCCTGCGCGGCGTCGGAGGCGGTCCCGGCGCCGGCGTCGAGGATCACGGGCACCCCGGCGGCCTCGGTGATGAGGGCGAAGTTGTGCGGGTTGCGGATGCCGAGCCCGGAGCCGATGGGGGAGCCCAGCGGCATCACGGCGGCGCAGCCGGCATCCTCCAGCTTGCGGGCGAGCACGGGGTCGTCGTTGGTGTACGGGAGCACGGTGAACCCGTCGTCGACGAGCGTCTCGGCGGCGGCCAGCAGCTCGACGGGGTCGGGCAGCAGGGTGCGCTCGTCGGCGATCACCTCCAGCTTCACCCAGTCCGTGCCGAGCGCCTCGCGGGCCAGCCGGGCGGTGAGGACGGCCTCGCCGGCGGTGTAGCAGCCGGCGGTGTTCGGCAGCACGCGGATGCCGTGGCGGCGCAGCACGTCGAGCACGGAGCCGTGTACGCCGGGGTCGATGCGGCGCATCGCGACGGTGGTCAGCTCGGTGCCGGAGGCCAGGAGGGCGCGCTCCATGATCTCCAGGCTGCTCGCGCCGCCGGTGCCCATGATGAGGCGGGAGGAGAAGCGGACGCCGGCGATGGTGAGGGGGTCGGCGGCTTGCTCCGGGGCCGCGGTGTTCGTGGCGTCTGCGGCTTTTGTGGGGATAGGGGCGGGGGCGGGTACGGGGGTGGTGCGGGTCACGGTGGGTCAGCCTCCCTGGACCGCGGTCAGGATCTCGACGCGGTCGCCGTCGCCGAGGGTGGTGGTGGGCCAGCCGCCGCGCGGTACGACGTCCTCGTTGACGGCGGCGGCGACGCCGCGGGGGGCGGCGGTGACGGTGGCGACGAGGGCGTCGAGGGTGAGGCCCGCGTCGATACGGCGGGGGGCGCCGTTGACGGTGACGGTGACCGTGACAGCGGCGGTGGCGGTGGCGGTGGCGGTGGTGTGCGGGCTGTTCGTGCGGGTCTGCGTGGCGTCCTCGGTCATGCGTGCCGCCCTTCGCGGTGCTGGTGCGTACGGCCGAACCGGGTGGCCGCGAACGGGCGGGCCACGTCGGGGAGTTCGCCGCCGGTGAGGACGGCGGCGAGTGCGTCGCCGGTGACCGGGGTGAGGAGCACCCCGTTGCGGTAGTGGCCAGTGGCCAGGTGCAGGCCGGGCAGGGCGGTGGGGCCCAGCAGCGGCGCGTTGTCGGGGGAGCCGGGGCGCAGCCCGGCGCCGGTCTCGACGAGCGGCAGCTCCGTCACCCCGGGCAGCAGCTCGTGCGCGTCGCGGAGCAGCTCGTACACGCCGCCGGCGGTGACGGTGGTGTCCCAGCCCAGCTCCTCGCTGGTGGCGCCGACGACCAGCTCGCCGCTTTCCCGCGGCACCAGGTACACGCTGCTGCCGCGGACCACGGCCCGTACCGTACGGGACAGGAACGGCGCCCCGGTGCCGGGCATCCGCAGCCGCAGGACCTGCCCTTTCACGGGCCGCACCGGCGGCCGTACCGCCTCCGGCACCCCCGAGAGCCGGCCGCTGCGGCTGCCGGCGGCCAGCACCGTCTGCCCGGCGGCGATCCGCGTGCCGTCGGCCAGTTCCGCGCCCGCCTGGAGCCCGCCAACGCCGTCGTCATGGCCGCCC
>NZ_JACBXC010001318.1 GCF_013870535.1 Streptomyces phytophilus
GGCGAGTTCCGGCTCGTCGCCGCCGGCGGGTACGGGCAGCGCAGGGTGCACCGGGTGCGCCATCGGCAGGCCGGAACTCAGCTCCGCCTCGCCGCCGTTGAACCCGTCCGGCGGTACGGGGAAGGGGCCGCCGCCCCCGTACAGCTCGATCAGCCGCAGCAGGTCGGCGATCGACATGCGCAGCGCGCGGGCGAGGACGACGGTCCGGTACAGGGCGGACAGGTTCGCCAGCGTCAGCAGCCGGCTCGGGGTGACCGAGCGCGGGCCGGTGACCAGTTCGGCCAGTTCGGCGTCGGTGACCTCCAGGACGGCGAGCAGCGCGGAGGTGACGGCGGGCGCCAGCAGGTCGCCGACGACGGCGACCTCGGTGCGGGCGGCGTTCAGCGCGAACGGGCCGACCTGCCCCGGTTCGAGCTGCACGACGGTCGGGTCCAGGAACAGCCGGTCGTACAGCGGCGGGCGGTCCGCCGTCGCGTACGGGTGGGTGGGCAGCGGCCCGTAGAGGACGAGGACCTGCTCGCGGGTGAGCCGCAGCCGCTCGGCGAGCCGCCGGACGGCGACGACGCCGCGCAGCGCGGTGGCGTCCAGCCGGCCCCGGGTGCCCGCGGACATCAGCACGAGGTCGAGGTCGAGGGCCGGCCAGCCGAGCGCGCGCTGCAGGCGGATGAACCGGTGGAGGCGGTCGAGGAACGCCGCGTCGAGACCGGACAGATAGAGGTTGTTCGTGTCGCAGGCGGGGCCGCCGTCGCTGCCGATGATGTGCACGGCCCCGTGCGGGTTGACGAACCGGGTGTCGAGGATCGTGAGGAGGTCGGCGTAGACCGTGCCGGTCGCGTCCAGCAGCCGCCGCACCACGGTCAGGTCGAGGACCAGGGCGTCGGGGGCGGTGCCGGCCGGCCTGCCGTAGAACTCCGCGAGCGTACGGGCCGGCTCCAGCGGCTCGCCCGTCACGATCCGCCAGCCGGCCGGCGGCAGCCCGGCGCGCTCGACGGCCAGGGCGGTCCCGGTCGCGGTGGCGGGAAGCAGCGCGGCGAGCAACTCCTCGCGCGGCACGCCGAGGTGGGCCAGGCAGACGCGGGTCTGCTCGCGCCACAGGTCGAAGGGCAGGCCGAACGGGTGGACGGCGCGGCGGAGCACCTCGTACGCGCCCGGGTTCACGTGCTGCGGCTGCGCCCGCAGGTGGGCGGGGTCGCCGCTGGTCTGCCGCTCGGTCGCGGGGATGTGCACCGGGGACACGACGTCTTCGAGGAGTTCGTTCACCAGGTCGGCGTACGGGAGTTGCAGGTTGGTGTTGTCGCAGGTCAGCTCGATGTCCCAGAGGTCGGGCCGGCGCCGGTACAGCGCGTTGGCGACGTGGCCCTCGCCGCCGGGCGGCTCGGGGTCGCCCCTGATGCCGAGGTCGCGCAGCGACAGGAGCAGGTCGACGAGGTAGGCGGCCTGGCCGTGCACGGACCGGCAGTCGGAGCAGGCGCAGTAGTCCGCGGAGCCGAACAGCTCCTCCCAGTCGGGGATCTGCGCGGTCAGCTCGGCGGAGACCCGCGGGGAGGACAGCCACGGCAGGTCGAAGTGGGCGGCGGTGCGCAGGTCGGCGACGAGCGTCACCGAGGTGCCGTGCACCTGCCCGGCGCGGGCG
>NZ_JACBXC010001319.1 GCF_013870535.1 Streptomyces phytophilus
CCGCGAGCCGCTCCTGCGCGGAGCGCAGGCCCTCCCCGAGCCGGTTCAGCGCGTCGACCTGCTCGGGTGCGGAGCGCACCAGCAGGTTCCCGGCCCAGGCGGCGAGGGTCGGCTTGCGCAGCGCGGCGATCTCCTTGGCGAGGGCCGGCTCCTTGGCCGTGCGCGCCGCGGCGACGTGCCGACCGCGGGCGGCGACGAACTCGCCGGGCGGCAGCGCGTACAACTCGTCCGCGACACTCTCCAGGTCCATCGGTCCCATCCTCCTCCGGGGCGGCTCGCCGGGCTGCCTATCGAGACCCCTCTAAAGCTATCTTTAGATGGATCTGGGCGCGCCACCCGTCGACCACCACCGGCTGCCGCGGGCGTGGCGGAGTACTCCGGCGACTGGAACCTGTACCTCACGCCCGTGGAGCTGACCGGGCTGACGGAGGAGATGCCCCGGCCGCTGACCCGCCATGACGACCGCTTCGCGGACCCGGCGCGCCGCCCCTCCCCTCGCCGCCGGCGCAGCCGGCATGGGCCTGCTCACCGCCGCGGCGCTGCTGCCCGCACTGCTGTTCTCGATCTCGCCGCGGTCTGGGCCGGCCGTGGCGAGGGTGGGGGCCGGGTAGTCGGTCGGTGGGCGGGCTGGTCTTGGCTCATGTGCGGGTGCGGGTCACCCTCAGGTCCGCCTCGATTCTCGCGACCGCCGCCAGCAGGTGCGGCAGCAGGTCGCGGCGTACCGACTCGACCGAGTTCCGGCTCGCGTGCACGGGGATGTTGACCGCCGCGACCACCGTGCCGTCGCGGTCCCGGACCGGGGCCGCGACCGAGCGCAGGCCCTCCTCCAGTTCCTGGTCCACGATCGCGTACCCCTGCCTGCGTACCCGGGCCAGTTCGGCGTGCAGCGTCTGCGCCGAGGTGACGGTGCGCGACGTCAGCGGGGCGAGGCGGGCGGCGGCGAGGCGGGTGTCGATCTCCGGCTGCGGGAGGTGGGCGACGATGACGCGCCCGACGGAGGTGACGTACGCCGGGAAGCGGGTGCCGACCGTGATCGTGGCGGTCATGATGCGGCTGGTGGGGACGCGGGCGACGTACACGATGTCGTCGCCGTCCAGCACGCACAGCGAGGACGACTCGCGCACCTCGGCGACCAGCCGTTCGAGGTGCGGTTCCGCGATCTCCGGGAGCGAGAAGCTCGACAGGTAGGCGTAGCCCAGCTCCAGGACCCGCGGGGTGAGGCGGAAGAGGCGGCCGTCGCTCCGGACGTAGCCGAGGTCGGCCAGGGTGAGGAGGAAGCGGCGGGCCGCGGCGCGGGTGAGGTCGCACAGGCGGGCGACGTCGCTGAGGGTCAGTTCGGGATGGTCCGCGTCGAAGGCGCGGATGACCGCGAGCCCGCGGTCGAAGGACTGGACGAAGTGTGGTTCCCGGCCCTGCACGTTCATATCTTGCCTCGCCGCTCGCGTCGCATCTATGTTCCCTGTGAGAATTGTCGTTCGCCTCGCGCACACGAGGAGTGGGCAGTGGAGGGGGAGCCATGATCGCGCACCGCAACCTCCAGATCGGCGGCAAGGACGTGCCGGCCGCTTCGGAGCGTACGACCGAGGACTTCGACCCGTACACCGGCGAGGCGTTCGCGACCGTCGCCGCC
>NZ_JACBXC010000132.1 GCF_013870535.1 Streptomyces phytophilus
GCCGCCGTCGGCGACGCCCCCGCCCTGGTCGCCGCGGTCGCCGCCGACCCCCCGGACGTCGCGGTCGTCGACGTCCGCATGCCCCCGGGCCACTCCGACGACGGCCTGCGCGCGGCACTGGAGATCCGCGAACGGTGGCCGGAGACGGGGGTGCTGGTGCTCTCGCAGTACGTCGAGCGGCGCTACGCCACGGAGTTGGTCACCGGCAGCACGGGCGGGGTCGGGTACCTGCTGAAGGACCGCGTGGTCGAGGTCGACGAGTTCCTCGACGCCCTGGACCGCGTGGCCGCGGGCGGCACGGCCCTCGACCCCGAGGTCGTACGCCGCCTCCTCACCCACAGCACCCGTACCCACCCGCTGGACCGCCTGACCCCCCGCGAACGCGAGGTCCTGGACCGCATGGCCCAGGGCCACACCAACGCGGCGATCGCGACCCGGCTGCACGTCTCCCAGAGCGCGGTGGAGAAGCACGCCAACGCGATCTTCGACAAGCTGGACCTGGGCCGCACGGAGGGCTACAGCCGCAGGGTCCTGGCCATCCTGCGCTACCTGGAACCGTGACCGCGGCCCCGGCCGCCTGCCGCGCACCCTCTGCGATCTTCCCTGGACAGCAACGCTGATCAGCGGAGTCAGCCTTCGCCGGCTGCCGCTGATCGGCGGCCTCCGCGATTGCCGGTGCCGCCCAGGTGGCGTAGCTCGAAGAGGTGCTGGCCGCGGCTGCCCGCGGCGGCGAGGACCGGGGTGCGGCCCGCCCAGGCGCAGCCCGTCAGCTCGTCGTCGGTGCGTACGAGCGTCGCGAGGCTCAAGTCGTGGACGTTCCACACCTGGATCTCCCCGCCCGGGACCACGGTGGCGAGCCAGTGGCCGTCAGGTGAGACCGCCAGCGCGTTCACGCGGTCGGCGTGGCCGGTGAGCACGGCCGTGGATTGGCCGGTCATCGAGTCCCACAGGCGTACGGCCCCGTCGTTGCCGGCGGAGGCCAGCCAGGTCCCGTCAGGGGAGAACACCACCGAGTGCACTCGACGGGCATTGACCGTGATGGTGTACGCGCCCGACGCCACGTCCCACACACGTACGGTCGCGTCCTCACCCGCGGTGGCCACTCTGGTGCCGTCGGGGGAGATCGCCACCGATGTCACCGCGCGTGTGTGACCGGTGAGGACGGCGGTACATCTGTGGGTACGGCTGTCCCACAACGACAACTCCTTGTCGTCACCGACCGCGAGCCACAGACCGTCGGGAGAGATCGCCACCGGCCCGAGCGGGTGCCCGCCGCGGAGGATGCGGCACAGGCCGCCGGCGGGGTCCCACAGCCGCAGGCGCCCCGGCCTGTCGCTGGTGGCCAGCCAGGAGCCGTCCGGCGAGATCGCGACCGAGACCCGGGAGGTGCGGCCTGATACATGGGTACCGCTGGGAACGTCGAAGAGGGTGGCCGTGCAGTCGCCGGTGGTGCGGTCCCACAGGCGTACGTTCCCCGTCGCGTCGGCGGTGGCGAGCCACGTGCCGTCCGGTGAGACCGCCACCGAGACCCGGCCGCTGTGGCCGGTGAAGGCGTCGCCCGCGGCTCCGGGCCCGCCTCGCGGCCGTGCGGTCGTCCGGCGCGGCGCCCCCGCAGCGGGCCTGCTCGCCGAGGCATCCGCGTCAGGTGCGGTGTACAAGTCCCACAGCCGCACCGTCGCATCGGCGCCGGCGGAGGCCAGCCAGGTCCCGTCAGGGGAGAACACCACCGAGTGCACTCGCTTGGTGTGGCCGGTGCGGGTGCCGATGCACTCGCCGGTGGCACGGTCCCACAGGCGGACGTTCCCCATGTCGTCGCCGGTGGCGAGCAGGATGCCGTCAGCGGAGAAGGCCGCCGCTTGCACCGTGTCGGGGTTGCCGGTGAGGTCGATGGGGCGGGGATCAGCGGGGTCCCACGAGAGGGGCGTCAGGTCCGCTCTGCGGGCCGTGCCCAGGCGGCGGGCGAGGGAGATCGCCGCCGATGTCACCGGGGCGGCGTCGACGGTGCGGCCGGTGGCGGTTCCTTGTTCGCACCAGCCACCACCGGCCAGCGTTACCGTCCCGTCCGCGGAGCCGGCGGCGTGCCATGCCCCGTCGGGGGAGATCGCCAGTGACGGCCCCCCTGCCGCGTAGCCGGCGAGGCGGAACGTGGCCGTGCCGGTGGTGGGCGACCAGCGGTGCATCTTCTTGTCCGCGCACACGAGGAGCCAGCGGGCGTCCGGGGAGATCGCCATCGATTCCGGCTTTCCGTCGAAGTCGTCGAGGGTGGCGATGCACTTGCCGCTGATCCGGGACCACAGCCGCACCTTCGCGTCGTCACCGGCGGTGGCGAGCCAGGTCCCTTCCGGCGAGATCGCCACCGATGTCACCCGAGCCGTGTGGCCGGTGAGGGTGGCGGTGCAACTGCCGCTGGCGCGGTCCCACAGCCGCACCGCCCCGTCCGCGTCACCACTGGCGAGCCAGGTGCCGTCGGGGGAGATCGCCACCGTATTGACGGTGGTGGTGTGGCCGGTGAGCGTTGCGGTGCAGGCGCCGCTCACGCGGTCCCACAGGCGGACCGTCTGGTCGCCGGCGGAGGCGAGCCAGGTGGCGTCGGGGGAGATCGCCACCGACAGCACCTCCCACGTGTGGCCGGTCAGAGTGGTGAGCAGGGCTTGGTCGGGGAGGTCGGGTGGGGAGACGGTGTCGGCCAGGAGGGGCCGTACGGGAGAGGCGGGCAGGCGGTCGGTGGTCCGGCCGCTCCAGGGCGGGGAGAACGCCATCCTGCTGTACAGGGTGTTGAGCACGAGCGGGGCCGGGTCGGTGGGGGCCAGGAGGTGGGTGCACTGCGCCAGCGCGCGGGCGCGGGCTCCGGCAAGGCCGGTGGGGATCTGACTCAGGTCGCGTACGGGCGCGTTGGCGCCATGGTGGATCAGGCGCTGCTCCACCCACCGCAGGTCACTGGCGACGGCCTCGGCCAACTCGACGCGTTCCCCCGCCACCAGGTGCTCGATCAGGTGGTCCTGGAGGTAGCCGTCCTCCAGCTCCCACCACGCGGCGTAGGAGGTCCCCCCGTACCCGCGCGGCGGTTCCGCGTCGGGAAGGCCCTCGGCCGCGGCGTCGGGCAGCTGCCGGTTGAGCGCGGCGAGCCGGAGCGGGGGGTGGGTGCTGAGGAGGTAGTCGCGGATCACGTCGTGCAGGCTGACGCGCCCGCCGTTCTCCGGGGTGAGCGAGAGGAGGGACAGCCCTGCCAACTCGCCGCACAGAAGACGGGAGTCGCGTTCGCTCAGCCCGCCGGTGGCCGCCCAGAGGCGGGTGATCAGCGGCAGGGGCACGGCCTCGTCCTCCGCGAAGACCGCGAGCTCCGCGAACCGCGCCCTGCCGCCCCGGGGCAGCAGCCCGGTGGCCGCCTCGACGGTGGCGGAGACCGCGCGCCGGCGTTCCTCCGGGCGGTCCACGTCGACGGTGCCGCGCCTGGGGTCAACTCCCTGGGGCCCGTGGAGACGTAGCTCCTGCAGTACCTCCTCGGCGGCCCCGGCCGGACTCTGCCCGGTGTCGACGCGTGCTCGGATCTGCCGGTTCACGAGGCGGAGGAGCAGGGGCCAGCGGCCGGTGGTGTCCAGCAGGGCGCCGGTGGTCCGCGGGGGGAGGTCGTCGAGTTCCCACGTCAGGACCGTACGGGCCTGATCGAGCGTCATCTGGTCGACCTGGATCGCGCGGGCTCCGGCGGGCAGCAGGGCCGGAACGCGGGTGGTGACGAGACGGAGGCACTGCCTGCCACCGTGGAGGAAGGGGTCCAACTGCTCGGCCGTCCACACGTCGTCGAGGAGCAGCAGGACCGGCTTGCGCTGGTCGAGCAGCCGGCCCAGGTGGCGCCCGGCGTCGGCCGGGTCGGTGAACTGCTCGGTGTCCCCGGTGACGAACCGCGTGATCTCGGCGACCCGCGCGGTGATGTCCGCCCGGCCCCGTACCTCCCGGCCGATCGTGAAGCGGTACACCCCGCCCTCATACCGTTTGCGCACCCGCGGGCCGGCGCACACCATCTCCGCGAGCGTGGTCTTGCCGAAGCCCCCCGCGCCCCAAAGCGACGTGGTGATGCCCACCGTCGACCCGCGCTCGCACACCGCGTCCTCGGCCCGCCGCCGCTCCTCGCGGTCCACGAACCACGCCGGGACGGCGCCGGGTTCCGGCGCGGGCAGCCGGCCCCGGGCGGCGGGCGCGGCTTCCTGCCGCCAACCGCCCCAGGCGGCAACGCCGCCTCCGGCCAGGGCCAACGCCCCGAAGACGGCCCACCCGCCGGGCAGCGATACGCCGGAGGCCCCCTGTAACCCCCCGACGAGGACGCCACCACCGGCCAGGAGCGCCCCTCCCGTCTGCCGCCGCCGCACCCTCGCACCTCCGTTCCGCGCTGGCTGTCCGCGCGGGCCCGACCGGGTCCGGCCCCGCGCAGTGCCAGCAAGCGACCAGAATAGCAGGAAGCGCCTCTGACCTGCGGTAATAGGGATTGTCCAGGCCCTTGCTCCCGCCACAGCCGGGGGCACTTTCGAGGTGAAGGAACGCATCGGGTCGTACCCGCGTGTCCGCGCCGGCCCCGCTTGCGGACCACCGGAGCCGACGGACAGCCGGGCCATCAGCCTGGCAGCCACCGGTCCCGAACAGTCGAAACGGCCCACCGAAGGAACCGACGGGCCGTCACGAAAGATGGAAGCTAACGGTAGTTGACGAACTGCACGGCGAAGTCGAGGTCCTTGCCCTTGAGGAGGGAGATGACCTCCTGCAGCGAGTCCCGGCTCTTGGAGGTCACGCGCAACTCGTCACCCTGCACCTGCGCCTTGATCCCCTTGGGCCCCTCGTCGCGGACGATCTTCGCCAGCTTCTTGGCGTCGTCCTGGGAGATGCCCTCCTTGACGGTGGAGTACAGCTTGTACTCCTTCCCGGACGCCTGCGGCTCCCCCGACTCCAGGGCCTTCAGCGAGATCCCCCGCTTGACCAGCTTGGACTGGAAGATGTCCAGCACGGCCTTGGCCCGCTCCTCGGCGTTGGCCCGGATCTCGATCCGCTCCCCGGACCAGGCGATGGCGGCGCCGACACCCTTGAAGTCGTAGCGCTGCGAGATCTCCTTGGCGGCCTGGTTGAGAGCGTTGTCGACCTCCTGCCGATCGACCTTCGAGACGATGTCGAAACTGGAGTCGGCCATCTTCGGTGCGCTCCTCGTGCACTGGTTCCCTGATACCGCACCCCGGTCCCCGGGGCCGTGCCCCAGCCTAGCCACCCCACCCGACCCACGAGCCCCACAACCGAGTGGCGAACCACCCCCGGCCATCGGGTATGGTTTACGACGTTGCCAGGCGGCCCCAGCGGCCGGACCAGGCGGCATCCCTAGGCGGTGTGCCCGAGTGGCCAAAGGGAGCAGACTGTAAATCTGCCGGCTCAGCCTTCCCAGGTTCGAATCCTGGCGCCGCCACCACCACGAAACGGCCCCTGACCTGCAACTACGCAGGCCCGGGGCCGTCCGCGTCCCCGGGTTCGAAACCCCGATCCGTCTCATTCGATGCCGTCCGCACCTGCCTTCCCTCAGAGTGTGTGGACGAGGCGTGGACGGAGGAAGCACATCCATGAGCAGTGGCCGAGGAGGCTGCTGTCCAGGCTCACGCTCACACCCGATGCGCACCCCAAGGTGCGCGGCGATGGTGCACGTTACGCAGCTGCACGCGTGGATCACCGCCGGACCGGCCCGGGACTGCAGCAACCCCTTCGGTGGGAGTAACCGAGGGTCATGGCAAGTGAAGGCTCAACTGGATTCGTAGGAACTCCGACCCCACGATCCCACGTGCCGAGAGACATCCCTGCGCCGGTCTGATCAGCCATGCACACCATCGCGGACTCGACTCCCCAGGATCTGCCACATGCTGAGCCGCCTCTCGCTAGGCTGTTCCCATGCACCAACTCGATATCACGCCCCTTCCAAACTAATCGAACCAATCGCCCTGACTGCGCATGGTGAAAATCCATGCAGGCGCGTAATGCGAGCACCTAGCTTCAAATGCCAAGAGGCACGCTTCGCCTGACACTGGGTGGAGGTGCTTCCGGGTCGGTGCACCCCGGAGATCTTCCGTCGAGACGACAGAGGAGGACGAACAACGTGAACTATCTGACAATTATTTCGTCCGCCATCGCCGTCAGCTCCGCCGTCCTGTCCTTCTGGGCACTTCGCAGCCGGAACCTGCAGCTGGGCTACGACCTGGCCCGTAGCCTAAGTACAGAACTGACCTCGGCGGAGATATCCGCTACACGAAGCCGCTTATCCTTCTATCGGCGAGGGCTGGCAGAGTTCAACGACGATGTACTCAACGAGTATTTTTCGATGCTCTGGCGTATCGAACGTATCCGCATAGGGCGGCAGAGCCTTGCCGAACAACGCCTCGTCAGCGGCACGAAGCCTGTGGTCCGCTTTCTGGATGACAACATTCGTTGGCACATCGGTGAATGGGCCATCCACTGGCCGGAACTACGAAGTCGAGTACAGGCCGACCTTCGATTACGAGGCAACGAACCGCTTGACGATCACGAATCGCTCCGCGCACTTCTGCGCATTTCCCAGGAAATCGACGACTTACGGCACGACGCCGTTGCGGCGATGTATGAGCTCGGGCGGGTTGTAACCGCCGAACAGGGCGCATCGAGTGAAGCACCTTGAGATGTTTCCAGTGCATGAGCCAGCGAGTCGGCCGCGGCGCCGAACTTGGATCCGACAGGGGAGGAAACACTTGAGTCGCCCGGAGTGGTGCAAAACAGCCGCCGGAACGGGAGAGGGTGCAGGTCAATGGGTGCGCTCCCCGCCCGTGCGGGGATGGTTCCGCGGTGTTCCCTCTGAACTGCAGCAAGCCACTTCGGCTCGCGTCTCCTCCGAATTCACCTGTCCAGTCTGGGTGGGAATGCGGGAGTGGGTCGTCTCGTCTAGATTCCGCACTGATGGGTGTTCCCGGGGGGCGTGAGTGGAGGAGTGGTTATGGCGGATTGGACTGCTGAGGAGCTTGAGCGGATCGGGACCGCGGAGGAGTTGAATCTTCAGTCGTTGCGCGGTGACGGCAGTCTGCGGGATCCCGTGACCATGTGGGTCGTGCGTGATGGGGACGACGTCTACGTCCGGTCCGTGAAGGGTGCGCAGGGGCCGTGGTTCCGGGGGACTCGGGCGCGGCTGGCGGGGCATGTGCGGGCGGGTGGGGTCGACAAGGATGTCGCCTTCGTGGATGTGGCGGAGGGGGGTGACCTCACTCCGCGGGTGGATGCCGCGTACCGGGAGAAGTACGGGCGGTATCCGGCGGACATCTTCGGGAGCGTCGTGACTCCGCAGGCCCAGGCCGCCACCCTCCGGCTCGTGCCGCGCTGAGCGGGGGCGGGCGTCTCGTCGCGGGGCGTCGGCGGGGATACCTTGTGCGCACTGCTCGCGTGCCGCAGAGGGGTGGCTGCCATGGGAGAGAACCACGCGCCGGTCGACGACTCGGTGCCGCATTCGGCGCGGATCTGGAACTACTGGCTCGGCGGCAAGGACAACTACGGGCCCGATCGCGAGGTCGGGGACCAGATCGCCGCCGCGAATCCGCAGATCGTGGAGATAGCGCGGGCCCAGCGGGGGTTCCTGAAGCGGGCGGTGCGGTGTCTTGCCGCCGAGCACGGGGTGCGGCAGTTCCTCGACATCGGCACCGGGCTGCCCACCGCCGACAACACCCACGAGGTCGCCCAGCGCGTCGCCCCCGGCTCCCGGGTCGTCTACGTCGACCACGATCCCCTCGTCCTCGCCCACGCCCGCGCGCTGCTCGCCTCGACGCCCGAGGGCGCCACCGACTACATCGACGCCGATCTGCACGACCCCGACGCCATCCTGGCCCGGGCGCGCAAGACGCTGGACCTGAGCCGGCCCGTCGCCCTCGTGCTGCTGGGGACCATCGCGCACGTCACCGACGACACCGCGTACGGGATCGTCGGGCGGCTGATGGCCGCGTTGCCGGGGGGCAGTTTCCTCGTGCTGTGCGACGACACCGAGGTCCTCCGGCCGGAGGCGATGCGGGAGATGATCCGGCAGTGGAACGAGGCCGGTGAGAATCCCCGGATCAACCGCAGTCCCGCCCAGCTCGCCCGGTTCTTCGACGGGCTGGAGATGCTGGAGCCGGGGCTGGTGTCGGTGTCGCTGTGGCGCCCCGAGGCCGCCGACATCGGTGCCCCCGCCGCGGTCGACGATTTCGGTGCGGTGGCCCGTAAGCCCTCGCTATAGGCTGCGCACACCTGTTCCTCCCGGAGGGAGCCGCCGTGATCGACACCACCGTTCCGCACGTCGTGCGGGGGCGGAGCCAGGGGCCGGGCGGCGGGGTCGGTCGCCGGCCGTGACCGCCCGCGTCGAGCTGGCTTTTCTGTCGCACGTCGCGTTCCGGGGGCGGGAGATCACCGCGCCGCGGGTACGCGGCCTGCTCGCCCTGCTCGCCGGGGAGCTGCGGGGCGGGTGCAGTGTGGCGCGGCTCGTGGACGGGCTGTGGGGCGAGGAGTTGCCGGCCGATCCGGCCAATGCGCTGCGGATCCTGGTGTCGCGGGCGCGGGCGCAGGTGGGGGCCGGGGTCGTCGTGAGTACGGCGGCCGGCTACCGGCTGGAGCTGGCGGCCGGGCAGGTGGACACCGAGGTCGTCGTGCGGTGCGCCGAGGACGCGGCGCGGGCCGTACGGGCCGGGGAGCACGCCGCGGCGCTGGCCGCCGCCGAGGAGGGGCTCGGGTACTGGGAGGCGGCGCCGGAGGCGGCGGGGGTGCCGGGGGATCCGGTGGCGGAGCTGCGCGCCGCGCGGGCGCCGGT
>NZ_JACBXC010001320.1 GCF_013870535.1 Streptomyces phytophilus
CCCACGACCGGAACCGCCACGGACGGACGGACCTGAGATGACGACGACACCCCCGCCCGCCGCACCCCTGCGTGTCGTCCTCGCCGACGACCACACCGTGATGCGCGCCGGACTCGTCGCGCTGCTCGCCGCCGAGCCCAGCATCGAGGTCGTCGGCGAGGCCGGCGACGGCCGCGAGGCCGTCGCGCTCGTCGCCCGCCTCGACCCGGACCTCGCCCTGCTCGACCTGCGGATGCCGCAGCTCGACGGTGTCGGCGCCACCGCGGCGATCGTCGCGATGACGGCGCGTACCCGGGTGCTGATCCTCACCACATACGACACGGACACCGAGATCGAGCGGGCGGTCGAGGCCGGCGCCACCGGCTATCTGCTCAAGGACGCCACCCGCCCCCAGCTGGTCGACGCCATCCACGCCGCCTCCCGCGGGGAGACGGTCCTCGCGCCCCGGGTCGCGCAGCGCCTGGTCGCGAAGATGCGCAGCCCGGCCCCGGTGACGCTCACGCCGCGCGAGGCGGAGGTGCTCGCCGGTGTGGCCGAGGGGCTGTCGAACGCGGAGATCGGCAGGCGGCTGTTCATCGGCGAGGCCACCGTGAAGACGCACCTGCTGCGCATCTTCGCCAAGCTCGACGTCGGCGACCGTACGCGCGCGGTCGTCGTCGCCCTGGAGAGCGGCCTGCTGCCGGGCCGCTGAACCCCTTCCCGGCGCGACCCCTTCCTGCTTCCGCGCGCCGCGAGCACAATGCGGGCGAGACCGCCGCCGCCCGGAAGGCAGGGACCGTGAGCCGACGCCGTACTGCTCCTCCGTTACGCACCTTCGCCACCGCCGCCGTGCTGGCACTGCTCGGCGCGCTGCTGACCGTGCTCGCCCCGCCCGCCTCGGCGCAGGCCGCCGCCGCGGGCGAGCTGCGCGGCGGCGACGCGCTGTACGGGTCGGCCGGGTACTCCTGCACGCTGGGCTTCAACGCCGTGGGGGGTGGCGACACCTCGTACGGCATCATCCCCGGCCACTGCGCCGACGTCGGCACCTCGTGGTTCGCCGACGTGGGGGGCAGCCGGGTGAATGTCGGCACGACCTCGGGGTCGAGCTTCCCCAGCAACGACTACGGCGTCGTCCGCTACTCCAACACCTCCGTGTCGTACCCCGGCGAGGTCAAGGGCAGCGGCGGCGCGCCGGTGGACATCACCGGCGCCGTCGACCCGTCGCCCGGCATGGCCCTGTGCCACTACGGCCGGGTCAGCGGCTACCACTGCGGCACGGTGCAGGCGGTCAACGTGACCGTGAACTTCCCCGAGGGGGTCGTCTCCGGCCTGTTCCGCTCGAACATCTGCTCCGAGCCCGGCGACAACGGCGGACCGGCGTTCTCCGGCGGCAACGCGGTGGGCATCATCATCGGCAGCACCGGCAACTGCACCACCGGCGGCGTGACGTACTACCAGCCGATCAAGGAGATCCTGGCGGTCTACGGGCTCACGCTGTCGTAGCCGCGGGCGTACGGGCGAGGAGGTCGCGCAGCGCCGCGGCCACCTCGTCCGGCGCCTCCTCCGCCATGAAGTGCCCGCAGGACACGGTGGCGTGCCGCAGGTCGGGGGCCCAGGCACGCCACCGCGCGGCGGCGTCGAAACCGAGC
>NZ_JACBXC010001321.1 GCF_013870535.1 Streptomyces phytophilus
CAGCTCGCAGGCCGACTTGGCCTCGCCGTACAGCTCGCGGCCGACCTCGTCGAGGTCGGTGGGCTCCATCAGCGGCGCGGACTCGTCGGCGCCGGGGCGGTGGTGGGTGGCGTAGACGTTGCCGGAGGAGACGTAGGTCCAGTGCCGGGCCCGGTCGGCGAGCGCGGCGAGGGCGCCGCGGACGAAGCCGGGCTGCCAGGACACCTCGACGACGGCGTCCCAGGGGCGGTCCGCGGTACGGGCCGGCAGCCCGTCGTACGCGCCGGGCTCCCGCCGGTCGGCGACCACCAACTCCGCGCCGTCCGCCACCCCGCCGCTCTCGCCGCGCGCGAGGCACGTCACCCGGTGCCCCCGCGCGAGCGCCAGCCGCGCCACTTCCCGGCCCACCCAGGCCGTACCGCCCAGCACGAGAATGTCCATCCCCGCAGCCAAGCACCGATACCGGCCCGGCACGGCATCGCTACGCCGACAGCAGAGCCCGTCACCCGCGAACGTGCTACGGACCGAGCCGCGTCCGTGCCCCCGGCCGCGTCCGTGCTACGCCCCGCCCCCAGCCTCGTCCGCTACGCCCCGCCCCTCCGCCGCCGCCCGCGCGAGCCGCGCCGCCAGGCCGTCGAGGAGGAACTCCAGCCCGGCCGCGAAGGTGCCGTCCCAGTCGTCGTCACGGAGGTAGTCGCTGGCGGCGAGCGTCGGGTAGCGGTCGCTCTCGGCGCGTACCCGCTCCTGGGCGGTGTCGCGCTCCTCCTCGGTGACGTCCAGCGCCACCTGGGTCGAGGCCGAGCCCAGGACGTGGTTGTGCAGCGCCCAGGTGGCGGCGAGGAGGTCGCGGCCGGTGAAGCCGGCCCGTACGAGCGTGGCCTGCAACACCTCCATCCAGGCGAGGAACTGCGGGCCGATGCCGGGCTTGCGGCGGGCCGGGACGGCGGCGGCCCAGGGGTGGCGCAGCAGGACGGCGCGCCAGGTGCCGAGCACGGCGGCGACGTCCGCGCGCCAGCCGGCGGCCGGGTCCGCGGTCCCGGCCGCCGCCGGGGGCTCGGTCTCGCCGAAGATCGCGTCGACCGCGAGGTCGATGACGTCGTCCTTGGTCTCGACGTGCCAGTACAGGGAGGGCGCGACGACCGCGAGCCGGTCGGCGAGGCGGCGCATGGTGAGCCGGTCGATGCCGTCCTCGTCGAGCAGCGCGACCGCCGCCGTCCCGATCCGCGCCCGCGTCAGGGGTGGCTCGCCCCGGGTCGACGTCCGCCCGGGGCGCAGCCAGATGCTCTGCGCCTCGCCGTCTTTACCGCGTTTCCGCTGGTCACGTGGCTTTCTCTCGCTACCCACCCGGCCGAGTGTAGTACGGTGTGCGGCGTTCCCTAACGTTGTTAGGGATGACCATACGTCGTTAGAGAGGGATGGATCCCGTGCCGGATGAGACGCACGCACGCGCCGGGGGCCGGCGCCGCTGGTGGACCCTGCTGGCCGTCAGCACGGCCCAGTTGCTCGTCGTGCTGGACAGCACGATCGTGAACATCGCCCTGCCGTCCGCGCAGCAGGCGCTCGGCATGACCGACGCGAACCGCCAGTGGGCGATCACCGCGTACGCGCTGGCCTTCGGCGGCCTGCTGCTGATCGGCGGCCGGGTCAG
>NZ_JACBXC010001322.1 GCF_013870535.1 Streptomyces phytophilus
ACCTCCCGGCCGTCACCGGCGGCCGGCGTCAGGCCGGCTGTCGCGGACAGGTAGCGGCCCAGCGCGGTCAGCGGGAAGACCATCCGGTAGAGGTGGTAGTTGATGGAGAAGTCCCACGGGAAGCCGGTGCCGGTGAACTGCGGCTCGTCCCAGGACCCGTCGGGCAGCTGGGTACGGGCCAGCCAGGCCACGCCGCGCTCGACGGCCGGACTGTCGTGCTCGCCGGCGGCCAGCAGCGCGAGCAGCGCCCAGCCGGTCTGCGAGGCGGTGGAGTCGCCGCGGGCGATCCACTCGGGGTCCGGGTACGAGCGCAGGTCCTCGCCCCAGCCGCCGTCCTCGTTCTGCACGTTCTCCAGCCAGGCCACGGCCCGGCGGATCGCCGGGTGCGACGCGGGCAGCCCGGCGGCGACGAGCGCGGGCACCGCCGAGCCCGTGCCGTACACGTAGTTGACGCCCCAGCGGCCGAACCAGCCGCCGGCCGCCTCCTGCTCGGCGAGCAGCCAGGCCACACCGCGGCGGGCGTGCGGGTCGTCGCCGAGCTTCTCGCCGGCCAGCATCTCCACCACGTGCGCGGTGACGTCGGCCGACGGCGGGTCGATGACCTCGCCGAAGTCGCAGAACGGCAGCTTGTTGGGGAGCGCCGAGGTGTTGTCCGCGTC
Source organism: Streptomyces phytophilus (assembly GCF_013870535.1). Lineage (GTDB taxonomy): Bacteria > Actinomycetota > Actinomycetes > Streptomycetales > Streptomycetaceae > Streptomyces > Streptomyces phytophilus. Next base: position 660 of record NZ_JACBXC010001322.1, read on the forward strand.
GAACGCGCCCCAGGCGCCGTTCTTCGACTGCATGCCCGCCAGCCAGCGCACGGCGCGCTCCACGGCCGCGTCGACGCGCGCCTGGTCGGGGTGGGCGACACGGCGCAGGGCGAGGACGACCTCGGCGGTGTCGTCGGTGTCGGGGTAGTTGTCGTTGTGGAACTCGAAGGCCCAGCCGCCGGGGGCGAGTCCGGGGCGGCGCACCGCCCAGTCGCCGGTGGCCAGCACCTGTTCGGCGAGCATCCAGTCGGCGGCCTTGACGAGCTGGGGGTGGTCGGCGGGCACGCCGGCGTCGGCGAGCGCGATGGTCGCCAGACACGTGTCCCAGACCGGGGACTGGCACGCCTCGATCATCCGGACCGGGCCGTCGTCGCGCGTGTCTCCCGTGTCACTCGCGCCGTCGGCGTCCGCGTCCGGCCTCTCCGCGGCGTCGGTCCAGACCGCGAAGCGGTCCAGCGACTCCAGACCGGCTTTGAGCACCGGGTGGTCGAGGTCGTAGCCGAGGAGGTGCAGCGCCATCACCGAGTAGACCGCGGGCGGCTGGATACCGCCCCAGCAGCCGTCGCTCTCCTGGCGCTCGATGATCCAGCGGGCGCAGCTGCGCAGCGCCGCCTTGCGCAGCGGGCGCAGCGCGACCTTGCGGTAGGCGTGCAGCGCCCGGTCCAGCCGCTGGAAGAGGCCGTCCCAGGTCGTCGGCGACGCGTGCCGCCGGGGCGGGTTGGGCACGGCGGGGTCGGTGTGCAGCTCGTCGAGGGTGAACGGGGCGGGGTGCACGGGGCGCTTGGCGGAGACGACGGTCAGCGGCACGACGGTCTGCCGGGCCCAGCAGCCGAAGTCGTAGATGTTCAGCGGGAACCAGGACGGCAGGTAGATCAGCTCGGGCGGCAGCTCGGGCAGGTCCTCCCAGCGCCACCAGCCGAACAGCGCGAGCCAGATGCGGGTGAAGACGCGGCTCCCGGCGATGCC
>NZ_JACBXC010001323.1 GCF_013870535.1 Streptomyces phytophilus
CCGAGGCGGGCGGTGGCGGTCGCGAGCAGCCAGGCGTCGAAGTTCGCGCGCTTGTAGACGACGACGTGCGCCCCTGCCCGTACGCCCGCCGCCGCCAGCCGGTTCGCCAGGTCCGCCGCGAACACCGCCACCTCGGCCACCGTCAGCCGGCGGCCGGCCTCGGGGAGGACGTCGAGGTCGTGGTCGAGGGTCAGCAGGGTGGCGCCGTGCTTCGCCGCGGCCCGCTCCGGCACCGTACCCAGGTAGAGGCCGCGCTTGTGGTTCGGATTCTGGCTCAAGGTGCCCTCCACCCAGACCGGCGTCACGTTCGGTTACCGAGGGCGGCGGGGCCGCCCGGGGTCGCGCGCCGACAGTGTGGGGTGGCGGACTTGGTCCCCGGCAGAGGACCACTTGGTGCTCAGTTGAGGATTCGTCATGGGAAAGGCGGCATACAAGACATGCCTGACCTCTCGGGCATCCATGGGTGGGTGTGAGGATGTGTTTGATTCTTCGTTCGAATGGATGTCTTCGGCGCGTACGCGCCCGGGGTGGCTGCCGAGTCCCCGCGGGCCCGTCACGGTGTGACCCGGTGTGACGGGCCCGCGGGGCCGTCGGCCCCGCTCAGGTGGGCAGGACGCAGCCCGTGGACGCCGTCGCGAACGGCTCGCCCGACGCCGTGAGCCCGCCGCTCTCCGCGTCCACCGTGAACACGCCGATGGTGCGGCCCCGTTCGTTGGCCGAGTAGAGCAGCGCGCCGTCCGGCGACAGCGTGATGTGCCGCGGCCAGTCGCCGCCGCACGGCACGGTGTCCACCAGGTCCAGCGCCGCGCCGTCGTCCGCCACGGCGAGGCGGGCGACGCTGTTGTGGCCCCGGTTGGAGAGGTAGACGAACCGGCCGTCCGCCGAGATCGTGATCTCCGCCGGGTAGTTGCCGCCGGGATCCACGTCGTCGGGGAGGGTCGCCAGGCTCTCCAGCCGGGTCAGCTCGCCGGTCGCGGCGTCGTGGGCGTACGCGGTGACGGTGCTGTCCAACTCGTTGGCCACGTACGCGTGCGTGCCCTGCGGGTGGAAGACCATGTGCCGCGGGCCGGCGCCCGGCACGGACTTCACCTCCGACACCGGCGACAGCGCGCCGCTGCCGGTGTCGAGCGCGTACGTGTGGACGGAGTCGGTGCCCAGGTCCACGGCGTAGACGAAGCCGCCGGCCGGGTCGGTGACGATCTGGTGCGCGTGCGGGCCCTCCTGGCGGTCCGGGTCGGGCCCCGAGCCGGAGTGCTGGACGAAGCCGGTGCGTTCGCCGACGCTGCCGTCGGCCTCGATCGCGTGCGCGGCGACGCTGCCGCTCGTGTAGTTGGCGCTGAGCAGATGCCCGCCGCCGGGGTGCACCGACAGGTGCGTGACGCCGGCGCCGCCGGTGGACTGCACGCCGCCGAGTGCGCTGAGCGCGCCGTCGGCGCCGATGGCGTACGCCCGCACACCGCCCTCGGCGCCGCCGCCGACGGTGGAGTAGAGGACGTCGCCGGCGGGGGAGAGGGCGAGGAAGTCGGGGTTGGTGACGTCGCCGAAGCCGCCGCCGGTCTCGGCGAGGGCGCCGGTGGCGGTGTCGTAGGTGCAGGCGAGGATGCCCTGGCCGTACGTGCCCAG
>NZ_JACBXC010001324.1 GCF_013870535.1 Streptomyces phytophilus
GCCGCCGGCGCCGGCGTACCGAGGGCGCGGACGGCTCCGAGGGGGCGTCCGACGACCCGGAGCGCACCGTCGTCAAGGTCCGCGAGCCCCGCGCCAAGGCCGCGCCCAGCGACGAGGTGCAGTCCATCAAGGGCTCCACCCGGCTGGAGGCGAAGAAGCAGCGCCGCCGCGAGGGCCGCGAGCAGGGCCGCCGGCGGGTGCCGATCATCACCGAGGCCGAGTTCCTGGCCCGCCGCGAGGCGGTGGAGCGCGTCATGGTGGTGCGCCAGCAGGGCGACCGTACGCAGATCGGCGTGCTGGAGGACAACGTCCTCGTCGAGCACTACGTCAACAAGGAGCAGTCGGCCTCGTACGTCGGCAACGTCTACCTCGGCAAGGTGCAGAACGTCCTGCCCTCCATGGAGGCCGCGTTCGTCGACATCGGCAAGGGCCGCAACGCGGTCCTGTACGCCGGCGAGGTCAACTTCGAGGCCCTCGGCCTCGCCCACAGCCCGCGCCGCATCGAGCACGCGCTGAAGTCCGGCCAGTCCGTCCTCGTCCAGGTCACCAAGGACCCCATCGGCCACAAGGGCGCCCGCCTGACCAGCCAGGTCTCGCTGCCCGGCCGCTACCTCGTGTACGTGCCCGAGGGCTCGATGACCGGCATCAGCCGCAAGCTGCCCGACACCGAGCGGGCCCGGCTGAAGACGATCCTCAAGAAGATCGTCCCCGAGGACGCCGGCGTCATCGTCCGTACGGCCGCCGAGGGCGCCAGCGAGGACGAGTTGCGCCGGGACGTGGAGCGGCTGCAGAAGCAGTGGGAGGACATCCGCAAGAAGGCGAAGAGCGGCAGCGCGCCCACGCTGCTGTACGGCGAGCCGGACATGACCGTCCGCGTCGTCCGCGACATCTTCAACGAGGACTTCTCGAAGGTCATCGTCAGCGGCGGGAAGGCGTGGGACACCATCCACGGCTACGTCTCGTACGTGGCGCCGGACCTCGTCGAGCGGCTGTCGAAGTGGACGTCGGAGGTGGACGTCTTCGCCACGTACCGGATCGACGAGCAGCTGATGAAGGCGCTGGACCGCAAGGTGTGGCTGCCCTCGGGCGGATCGCTGGTGATCGACAGGACCGAGGCGATGGTCGTGGTCGACGTCAACACCGGCAAGTTCACCGGGCAGGGCGGCAACCTGGAGGAGACGGTCACCAGGAACAACCTGGAGGCGGCCGAGGAGATCGTGCGGCAGCTCAGGCTGCGGGACCTCGGCGGCATCATCGTGATCGACTTCATCGACATGGTGCTGGAGTCCAACAGGGACCTGGTGCTGCGCCGGCTGCTGGAGTGCCTGGGCCGCGACCGTACGAAGCACCAGGTCGCGGAGGTGACGTCGCTGGGCCTGGTGCAGATGACCCGCAAGCGGGTCGGGCAGGGCCTGCTGGAGTCGTTCTCCGAGCCGTGCGCGCACTGCAGCGGCCGCGGCGTCATCGTGCACATGGACCAGGCCACGGCGGCCGGGTCCGGCGGCGGCAAGCGCAAGAAGAAGGGCAAGGACGGCAAGGAGGGCAAGGAGGCGAAGGACGTCAAGGAGGCCGGTCAGGCCAGGGACGTCCAGGGCGGCGGCGAGGCGAAGGCGGCCGAGGCCG
>NZ_JACBXC010001325.1 GCF_013870535.1 Streptomyces phytophilus
CGCCGTGCCCCGCGCCGGTCCTGCCCCGTTTGCCCGGTTCTGGCGGGTCGGCGGGCGGTGTCTTCCGCAGCCGGAGCCAATTGGCGGCCCCTGGTACCGCACAAGCTGCGACAGGCATTTCTATGATGGGCGCACGCACACCGCGGATCTCCTCCAGCTGCACGGGGGAGCGGCACCTGGTCCCATGGCGGCCCGGTCGTGTCCCGGTGGCAGAACGGCTAGGCGGTGGAGGGGTTCGATGCAACAGGGGGCCGGTCAGACGCCGGGGCTGCGGACCACGGCTGGGGTGCCCGCCGGGGCGGCGCCCCCCGTCCCCGCGGCACCTGCCGCCGGCGACGCCTACGGGGAGGCCGACGACGGGTACACCCCGACACAGGCCGACCTGCCGGTGATCAGGCCCGGGGAGAGCGGCGGCTACGGCCCGCTGTACGTCGTCGGCGACGTCCACGGCTATCTCGACGAGCTGCGCGCCGCTCTGCGCGCCCAGGGCATCATCGACGAGGCCGACCGCTGGATCGCCGGGAACACCCGCGTGTGGTTCCTCGGCGACTTCACCGACCGCGGCCCCGACGGCATCGGCGTCATCGACCTCGTCATGCGGCTGTCCGCCGAGGCGGCCGCCGCCGGCGGCTACTGCAAGGCGCTCATGGGCAACCACGAGCTGCTGCTGCTCGGCGCCAAGCGCTTCGGCGACACGCCGGTCAACTCCGGTGCCGGCACCGCCTCCTTCCAGGCCGCCTGGCTGCTCAACGGCGGGCAGCGCACCGACATGGAGCGGCTGGAGGACGTCCACCTGCAGTGGATGGCGCGGCTCGACGCCATCCACGAGGAGGACGACCACCTCCTGGTGCACTCCGACACCACCGCGTACCTCGACTACGGCGACTCCATCGAGGGCGTCAACGACACCATCCACGACATCCTCGCCCGCTCGGACGCGGACGAGGTGTGGGATCTCTTCCGCAAGTTCACCAAGCGCTTCGCCTTCCGCGACGAGGAGACGGGCCCCCAGGCGGTACGGGAACTGCTGGGCCGGTACGGCGGCGAGCGGCTGGTGCACGGGCACAGCCCGATCCCGTATCTGCTCGGGGAGGTGCCCAGCGAGGACACCGACGGCGAGGAGCGTGGCGCCGCGGTGCAGGGCCCGCACATCTACGCGGACGACCTGGCCATCGCCATGGACGGAGGGGTCACCATGGCCGGAAAACTGCTTGTCGTGCGACTTCCGCTGGTCGGGCGGTAGCGGCACATCAGCCTCACGTGCTCTAATACGGAACCTCCTTTTCTGAAAAGACACTTATCCGCCATACGCGAAGCGCTCTACCATCGGTAATAGGCTCTGCCGCCCAGGGCCTAGCGCCGCAGGCACGCTCCGTCCCCGTTTGCCTTGTTGCCTGCCCATCCGGGGGAGCACAAGCACATGACCAGTGCGTCGCATCTGCTGACGGAGGACCGCCCGGACTTCGAGCGGCTCCTCGATTCCGCGCTGCACGGTGCCGAGTTCACGGTCGGCGCCGGCCGCGGACGCCCGCTCGCCCCCGAACAGCTCCGGGCCCGGGCCCTCGGTGCCACGGCTGAGATCTCCGCGCGCGCGTCGGCCGAATACGAGCGTTACGTAGAGC
>NZ_JACBXC010001326.1 GCF_013870535.1 Streptomyces phytophilus
CGGAAGGAACCGGAGTTGGAGGCCGCGGTTCCGGGCGACGACCACGACGCGGTGCTGCGCCGGTTGCGCGAGCTGGGCGAGTTGCACGCCGCCGGGGTGCTGACCGACGAGGAGTTCGCAGCCGCAAAGCGGGCGATACTGCAGCGCATGGGCGGTAACGGCTGACAACGCAGGGCTTCCGGCCCGTCGTTGGCGAAAACTTGGGCCGGAATTAAACGTTCTACGCTCTTCACTCCAGCCCCACTGGCCCCAATAATCGGGCCCCATGACTATTTACGACTCGATCGGCGGGGAGACGGCGGTCTCGACCGCCGTGGACAACTTCTACGACCGAGTGCTCGACGACCCGGAGCTGAAGCCGTTCTTCGACGGCATCGACGTCCAGCGCCTCAAGCGCCACCAGCGCGCCTTCATCGGCGCCGCCCTCGGCGGCCCCGGCGGGTACAACGGCCGCGGCATGCGGAAGGCCCACGAGGGGCTCGGCATCACGCCGGCCCACTTCGAGCGCGTCGTCGACCACCTGACGGCCACCCTCGTCGGCCTCGGCGTACCGGACGAGACGGTGAAGACCATCGGCGGCACCCTGGAGCCCCTGCGCGCGGACATCGCCCAGGAGGCGTAGCGCAGGCCCGGAGCCTAATCTGCCCGCATGACCGACCTCGGCGGGCTGCCGCACGTCGCGCCCATGCTGGCGGTCTCCGGCAGCCTGCCGACGGCCGCCGCGGACCCCTCGTGGGCGTACGAGCTGAAGTGGGACGGCATCCGCGCCGTCGCGTACGCACCGGGCGACGGCTCGCTGACGCTGCTGACGCGCAACGACAACGACGTCACCGCCCGCTACCCCGAGCTGGCCCCGCTCGGCGAGGCCCTCGCCGCGGCCGGGCACGCCTGCGTGCTCGACGGCGAGATCGTCGCGCTCGCCCCCGACGGCCGCCCCTCCTTCGGCGTGCTCCAGCGCCGCATGAACCTCACCCGCGGCGCCGTCATCGCCCGCCTCGCCGACGAGGTGCCGGTCGACTACATGGCGTTCGACGTGCCGCACCTCGACGGGGAGTCCGCGATGCGCCTCCCGTACCGCGACCGCCGCGCGCTGCTCACCGGCCTCGGCGTCGGGGGACCGCGCTGGCGCACTCCCCCGCACTGGGAGGGCCACGGCGCCGAGGCGTGGGAGATGACGCGGCAGTACGGGCTGGAGGGGCTGCTCGCGAAGCGGCTGTCGTCGCCGTACCTGCCGGGTCGGCGCAGCGACCTCTGGCTGAAGATCAAGAACGTCCGTACCCAGGAGGTCGTCGTCGGCGGCTGGACGGAGGGCGCGGGCAGCAGGTCGGACGCGATCGGCGGGCTGCTGATGGGCGTGTGGACGAAGGACGGCGACCTGGCGTACGCGGGCACGGTGGGCAGCGGCTTCTCCCGGCACGCGCTGGAGGTGCTGCGGGAGCGGCTGGCGGGGCTTGCGCGGCGGACGAGCCCGTTCGCGGGCCCGGTCGCGGACCGGCACGTGCGGGCGGCGGGCGCGGTGCACTGGGTGGAGCCCGAGCTGGTGGGCGAGGTGGCGTACGGGGAGTGGACGGCGACGGGCGTACTGCGGCACCCGGTGTGGCGGGGGCTGCGGCCCGACAA
>NZ_JACBXC010001327.1 GCF_013870535.1 Streptomyces phytophilus
CGGGGCTGGAGCTGGTGGTGGAGGCGGTGCCGGAGGACGCCGGGCTGAAGGCGCGGGTGCTGGCCGACGCCGAGCGGGCGGTGGGCCCGGACGCCGTGCTGGCGACGAACACCAGCTCGCTGTCCGTCGCCGAGCTGGCCGCCGCCCTCGGCCGGCCGGGGCGGTTCCTCGGCATGCACTTCTTCAACCCCGTACCCGCCTCGGAGCTGGTGGAGCTGGTCACCGCGCCGGAGACCAGCGCCGAGGCGCTGGTGGCGGCGCGCGGCTGGGTGCGGACGCTGGGCAAGACGGCGGTGGTCGTACGGGACTCGCCGGGCTTCGCCAGCAGCAGGCTCGGGGTGGCCCTGGGGCTGGAGGCGATCCGCATGGCGGAGGAGGGCGTGGCGGCGCCCGCGGACATCGACACCGCGATGGAGCTGGGCTACCGGCACCCGATGGGCCCGCTGCGCCTGACGGACCTGGTCGGGCTCGACGTCCGGCTGGCCATCGCCGAGCACCTGTGCCGGACGCTGGGGGAGCGGTTCGCGCCGCCGGAGCTGCTGCGGGCGAAGGTCGCGCGGGGCGAGTTGGGGCGTAAGACGGGGCAGGGGTTCTACACCTGGCCGTGAGCGGGCTCCGCGGGCGGGACCGCCCGGCCCCGGGTGGGGCTACCGGCCAGTAGGTCAACCCGGGTCGGACCATTACGGGAGCGGAATGGGACCCGGGAGGGGTTCCCGGAGCGGTCGTACTGCTCCGGCAGTACGACCCAGAGCATCCGCCAGGATGACGACTTTCGCCACCGATCGCGGGATCGTTGCTATATGAGCCCACTCATGCTGTCGGTGCTGCTTTCGCTGGTGTCAGCGGTGGCGTACGCCGGCGCCGCCCTCGTCCAGGAGCGTGTCGCGGCCACCACGACCGACGCCGACGGCGCGGGCGGGGCGTTCGCGCCGCTGCACCGCGGGAGCTGGTGGGCCTCCGTCGTACTCAACGCCTCGGGCGCGCTGCTGCACGTGGTGGCGCTCGCGTACGGGCCGCTGAGCCTGGTCCAGCCGCTGGGCGCGCTGACCATCGTCTTCGCGCTGCCGATGGCGGCGATGTTCCTCAGCCGCCGCGCCGGGCGCGCCGCCTGGCGCGGGGCGCTGCTGTCGACCGTGGGGCTCGTGGGGCTGCTGGCGCTGGTCGACCCCGTGGAGTCGCGGGAGCTGGGCGGTACGACGGCGGTGGGGCTGGCCGTGGCGACGGTGGCCGTGCTGGCCGCGCTGACGCTGGCCGGTACGCGGATACGGCATGTGGCGGCCCGCAGCGTGACGCTCGCGGTGGCCTCGGGCGCGGCGTTCGGCATGGCGTCGGTGTTCACGAAGGACGTCACTGCCGACTACACCGACCCGCTGGCAATCGGCATGATCGCGATCCTCGCGCCGGCCGGATTGCTGCTGTCGCAGGCCGCGTACCGCGGCGCGGGTCTGTCGGCGCCGCTGGCGACGCTGACGGTGGTCAACCCCGTGATAGCGGCGGCGGTCGGCGTCACGGCGCTGGGCGAGACGGTGCGGTACGGGGCCCTGGGCGCCCTGCTCGCCGTCGGGGCCGGCGTGATCGCGGCGGCGGGGCTGATAGAGCTGACGGTGCAGGCGCACCG
>NZ_JACBXC010001328.1 GCF_013870535.1 Streptomyces phytophilus
ACCGCGGCGGCCGTCGGTGCACCCGTCGCGCTGCTGGAGCGCGACGACACCTCGGGTCCGGCCGCTCCGGGAGACGCCTCTCCCGCCGGGATGCTGCGCCGGGCGGCGCGGCTGGAGCGGGAACGGGAGCGCTTGCGTCCGCCCATCGAGCCGCGCCGCGGCCAGTACGTGTACGCCAGGGAGTTCGTCCGGGAAGCCCCGGACGACGGCGGCAGGGCCGCGACGTACGCGCCGGAGACCTGGCTGGCGGCGGATCCCTCGCACCGGAGCTGGTCGAACAGGCGCCACGAGGAGGGCGGTCGGCTCCGGTCGGAGCCGGGGCTGTGGCCGCCGGCGGACTGGCGCGGCCTCACCCGGATCCCGACGGAGCCGGCGGCGCTGCTGACGCACGTCAGCTCCTTCGGAGCGGGGAAGACGCCGGACGAGTTCGACCGGGCGGACTGGCGGCACGCGTACACGTACGTCGGGCTCCTGCTCGAACGGATCCCCGTGCTGCCCGACGGGCTGCTGCCGGCGCTGCTGGAGGCGCTGGCCGAGTGCCCCCGCCCGGAGGTGCTGCCGGGCGCGACGGACGCCAAGGGCAGGGAGGCACTGGGGGTCGTGTTCCCCGACCGTACCGGTTGGTCCAGATATCTGCTCTTTGCCACGGATACGCACGAGTACCTGGGGACGCAGCGCCCGCGCGCCCACGACGCGAAGACCAGAAGTTTCACGCGGACGTCGCACCTCGACACCTACGGCGTCGTGGACGAGGTCAGGAAGCGGCCGTAGCCGGGCCGGAGGCCGGGATGCGGAGCGCGGCCAGGACCGGGAGGTGGTCGGTGGCGTCGCGGAGGTCGGCCGGGGAGACCCCCGGCAGGCCCGCCGGGACGCCGCAGCCCAGCACCTCGACCGCCCCGGTCGCGAGCACCGCGTCGATCCGCTTGCGCGGGTCCAGCGCCGTCGAGGTGCGCCGGCCGCCCCAGGGGCTGACCGCCCAGCCGTCCTGCAGTTCGTCGGCCAGCCTGCGGAACGCGGGGCCCTTGGGGCGCTCGTTGAGGTCCCCGGCGACCACGACGTGCGGCTCGCCGAGTGCGCGCACGTGCGCGAGCAGCAGCCCGGCCTGCTCGTAGCGCTCGGCCCTGGCCAGGCTCAGGTGGGTGCTGACGACGGCCACCCGGGCCCCGCCGAAGCGCAGCACCGCCGTCGCCAGCCCCCGCTGGTGCAGGCCGGGGGTGCGGGGCAGCAGCTTCTCGTCGGTGCGCTCCACGTGCGCGCGCAGGCCGGCGAGGAGCATGGGCCCGGCGGTGGTGGCGCCGCCCGTGACGTACAGCAGTCCGGTGGCGCGGGCGAGCCGCGCGGCCTTCTTGCGCCAGCGGAAGAAGCGGGGCGCTTCCTGGATGCAGACGACGTCGGGGGTGCAGGCCCGGATCACGCGGGCCAGGGCGGCGGTGTCGTCGCGCATGGAGCGGATGTTGTAGCTGAGCAGCCGGATGACGGCGGAGCCGTCCGGCTCGGTGCGCGAGGCGGGGAGATCGGGCAGCAGCACGGGGGTGAGACTACCGGGGCGGAGGCGCGGTGAGGCGGTGGAACGCGGCCGTCGGGGGCGGCGGCCGTCGGACGTGGCGGCCGTCGTC
>NZ_JACBXC010001329.1 GCF_013870535.1 Streptomyces phytophilus
GTCACCAGCCTCGCCATCGACGGCCGTACGCCCTGGGGCGTCGCCGACCCGCTGCGCGCGATGCGCCCCGGCACCACGTCGGTGCGCATCGGCGAGTCCGAGCTGACCGGCGCCGCCGGCGCCGCGGACGTGCTCGACGGGCGGGCGCTGCGCCCGGCCGACGGCCGTGAGCTGGTCGTCGTCGTCCGTGACGCCGCCCGCCACCCGTGGATGTGGCAGGCCCTGGCCGACCTGGTGCGGCGCCGGCCCGACGCGCTCGTCGTCGAGATGGGCCTGCCCGCCGAGGACCGGCTCGGCGCCGTGCACCTGTCGACCCACGGTGCCACGCGCGTCTCCGGCATCGCCGCGGCCGAGGTCCTCACCGGCGCGGTGTGACGGCAGCACGCAACACGGTTCCACCTCTGGAGGACGTTCCATGCCCGACCCCGGCCCGTACCTTTACCGTGCCGCTTCCGACACCCCGTACTTCAGCGCCGACGGCGAGTCCTACCTCGCCCGTACCCCGTTACGCGACATCCGCAAGTCCCGTCCGCTGCGCGTGCTGTCCGACGAGGACTACGCGTTCTGGCAGACCTACGGCTACGTCGTGGTCAAAGAGGCGATACCCGCCGAAGCCGCCGCCCTGCTCCTCGACTTCGCCTGGGACTTCCAGGGCCTGGACCCCGACCGCCCCGAGACCTGGTACGAGGACCGCGAGTTCCGCTCCGACCTCGACCGCGACCTGCACGTCTACGGCTTCGTCGAGGCGTACCAGCACCAGCTGATCTGGGACAGCCGCCAGACCCGCCGCGTCTACGACGCCTTCGCCGACGTGTGGGACTGCGACGAGCTGTGGGTGACCCTCGATCGCCTGAACCTCAACCCGCCCAACGTCGGCAACCGCAGCCGCACCCTCATCGAGCCCACCGACACCGGCTTCGACATCGAGCTGCACTGGGACGTCGACACCACCCTCGCCGTCCTCCCGCAGCGCGTCCAGGGCATCATCGCCCTCAACGACACCCGCCCCGACCACGGCGGCTTCCAGTGCGCGCCCGACCTCTTCCGCGACTTCGAGAAGTGGAAGCTCGCCCAGCCCGCCGGCCGCGACCCGATCCGGCCGAACACCGACCGCGCCGAGTTCCCCGTCGTACGCCCCGACCTGGCCGCGGGCGACCTGCTCATCTGGAACGGGCTGCTGGCCCACGGCGTCGCCGCGAACGCCTCCGACAGCGGCGTACGCGCCGTGCAGTACCTCGCGATGATGCCCGCCCTGGAGGAGCACGAGCGGCTGCGCCGCTCGCGCGTCGAGTCCTGGCGCACCCTGAGCACGCCCGACTGGAACGCCACCCTCCTCGGCGACGCCCGCCGGCACGAGGCCGAGCGGTACGGGCCGACCGAGCTGACCGGCCTCGGCCGCAAGCTCCTCGGGGCCGACTCCTGGCGCCCGGCGGCGGACAACGGGACCCGGGCGGACGGGGCGGCGGCGCAGGAGACGGAACGGACCGGGGAGCGGGCGTGGCACGCATCTGCCTGACGCTGCCCACGAACCGCGCCTGCGCGGCCACCATCGCCGCCGTCCACGAGGAAGCCGCCCACGCCGCCGCCCACTTCGGCGCCGAGGTCCACTTCCTGAT
>NZ_JACBXC010000133.1 GCF_013870535.1 Streptomyces phytophilus
GCGACGGCCTCAAGGATCAGCCGGGTGAACTCCTCCGTGCCGGCGGTCCCGCCGAGGTCGCGGGTACGGGCGCCGGTCGTGGCCAGCACGGAGGCGAACGAGTCGCAGACCTCGGCGGCCGCCTCGGCGTGACCGAGGTGGTCGAGCATCATCGCCGTGCTCCAGATCGCGCCGAGCGGGTTGGCGATTCCCTGTCCCGCGATGTCCGGGGCGGAGCCGTGGACGGGCTCGAACATGGAGGGGTACTCGCGCTCGGGGTTGAGATTCGCCGCGGGGGCCAGCCCGATACTGCCCGCGACGGCGGCGGCGAGGTCGGAGAGGATGTCGCCGAACAGGTTGGAGCCGACGATGACGTCGAACCGCGCCGGGTCGAGCACGATCTTCGCGGCGAGCGCGTCGATGTGCTCCTGCCGCCAGGGCACCTCGGGGAACCGTTCGGCAGCCTCGCGCACGAGTTCGTCCCAGAACGGCATGGTGTGGACGATTCCGTTGGACTTGGTGGCGGAGACCAGGTCGCCGCCGCGGCGCCGGGCGGTGGTGAACGCGTAGTCGAGGATGCGCTCGACGCCGGGGCGGGTGAAGACGGCCTCCTGGACGGCCATCTCGTCCGGGAAGCCGCGGCCCAGCCGGCCGCCGATCTCGGAGTACTCGCCCTCGACGTTCTCGCGGACCACGACGAAGTCGACGTCGGTCGTGGCCTTCGCGAGCGGGCTGGGGACTCCGTCGAGGACCTTGATGGGGCGCAGGTTCACGTACTGCCGGAACCGGCGGCGGATGGGGATGAGCAGCCCCCACAGGGACACGTGGTCGGGCACGCCGGGCCAGCCGACGGCACCGAGGAGAACGGCATCGTGGTGCCGGATACGGTCCAGGCCGTCGTCCGGCATCATCGCGCCCTCGGCGAGGTAGCGCTCGCAGGACCAGTCGAACGTGTCGTAGGCGAAGGTGACGCCGTGACGCCTGCCGACGGCGTCGAGGACGGCGCAGGCGGGAGGCAGCACCTCGGCGCCGATGCCGTCGCCGGGGATGAGGGCGATCCGGTAACGCGTGGTCATGGCCACCATGGAACGCCGGGACGTTCGCGGCTGTCCAAGATCGGTTTGCAGCCCGTCCGATAAGCGATGCCTATCGGTTGCGCGCCGTGCCGCCGGGGTCGTCGGCGCCCGTGCTGACGCTGACGAACGCGGCGGCGGCAGGACTGAGGCGGTGGCGCTGCCAGACGAGCCCCACGTCGAGGGTGTTCTCTACGGCGAGCCGCCGCACGCGGAGCCCGACCGCGTCGGCGAGGGGCCGCCACGAGTCGGCGACGACGGCCACCCCCACGCCGCCCAGCACGAGCGGGAGCAGGCCCTCGCGGTGCTCGATCTCGACCGCGATGCGGCAGTCGGTCGCGGCGACGATGGCGTCCGCGACCCGGCGCATTCCCGTACCCGGCTGACCCGCGACGAGCCGGAGACCGGACAACTCCTCGACGGCGAGGGGGCCGTCGCCGGGCGGGAGGGAGGTGTCGGCGCGGGCGACGAGCACGAACGACTGCGTCTCGATGGGCACGTGGTCGAGGTCCGCGTGCGCGGCGTGGGCGCCGGGTACGGCGACGACGCCGACCTCGGCGACTCCTCGGCGCAGGGCGTCCCGCACGTCGTCGGGCCGGGCTGCGGCCACCACCGCCACCTGCACCAGCGGGTAGGCGCGGGCATAGGCGGCGATGAGCCCGGTGAGCGGGCTGACGACCTGGGAGGGCATGGCGGCGATACGCAGCCAGCCGCCCCGCAGCCCGTCCACGGCCGCGACCGTCTCCCGGGCGACGTCGAGGGAGCGGACCACTTCGCGGGCCGGCGCCACCAGGGCCGCGCCCGAGGGGCTCAGCACCAGGCCGCGGCCCTGCCGCAGGAACAGGCTGGTCCCCAGCTCGGCCTCGAAGCGGCGGATGGTCTGGGTCACCGACGGCTGGGCGACGAAGAGGTGCTCGGCCGCCCGGTGCACGCTGCCGTGGTCCACCACGGCCAGGAAGTAGCGCAACTGCCGTACGTCCACGCCGTGCACCGTCCTCGCCTGCCCCGGCCGCGTACGAGCACGCGGCGGAGCCCGTCACGCGCGACCAATTGATAGGCGCACGTTATCAGTTGGGCTGCAAATGAGTCTTAGACAGCGGTGGTGACCGTCGTCACGATGTACGGCACAAGCCGCGCAGTGGACGAGCGGAGTGTCCTGTGCCTGACGATTCCCTGCTGTTCCTCAACACGGCGATAGCCATCTGCGGCATCGTCGCCACGATCACGTGGCTGAAGATCCCGCCGGTGTTCGCGCTGCTCTTCGGCACCTTCTACCTCGGACTGACCACCACGGTCGGGGCGAAGGACACCCCCAAGGCGATCTCGGACGGATTCGCCGACGTCATGGGGGACATCGGCATCCTGGTGACGTTCGGCGTCATCCTGGGCGCGCTGCTCACCGTGACGAACACGATGCAGCGGCTGGTCGAGGCGATGCTCGGGCTCTTCGGCGAGCGCAGCATCCCGTACGTCGTCGCCGTCACGCTGAGTTCGCTGTTCACCTCGATCTACTCGGACGTGCTGCTCGTGCTCTCGGCACCACTCGCGCGGCGGCTCGGGCCGCGGCTGGGCCCGCGGGGCCGCGCGCTGATGGGCGGTTCACTCACCGCGGGCATCGAGGTGGGCCTGGTGTTCGTCGCGCCCGGCGTCGCCGCGGTCGCCATCGCCGGCATCCTGGATGTGCCGCTGGGCCAGATGTTCGCGGTCGGCCTCGCGGTCGGTCTGCCCACCGCGCTGCTGACCACGCTGGCCTTCGGCGTACTGCTCCGCTATATGAAGTGGGACCCCGAGAGGGACGAGTCGGCCGAAGACACCAAGTCCGGCGAGGCAGACGAGGCGCGGCGGGCCCGGCCCGCCGTCGGGGCCCCGGCCGAGGTCCCGCTCGGACCCAGGACTCGGGAGTTGCCCCTGCTCCTCGCCGTCGCCCCCGTGCTCCTGACGCTGGTCCTCATCGCGGGAGGAGCCATCGCAGCCACGATGTCCGTCGACCCGACGGCGCTCGTGTTCCTCACCGACCCGGTGGTTGCCATCGTGCTGGGCGCCACCGCGGCCTACGCACTGGCAAGCCGCGTCCGGCCGCGGGACGAGATCAACGGGGCCATCGCCACGGCGCTGACCCAGTGCGGCCCGATCCTGGTGCTCAGCGGCGTCAGCGGTTCGCTCGGCTTCGTCATCGAGGGCTCCGGCATGGCCGAGATCCTGGGCGACGCGTTCACCTCCGGCTTCCTGCCTCCCCTGCTGCTGGTCTGGATCGTGGCGGCGGTGCTGCACATCGCCCTGGGCTCGATATCCGTAGCGGGCATCACCGCCGCGGGCATCCTGGCGCCCATCGCGGGCAACCTCGACGCGCCGCTCGTGCTGGTGGCCCTCGCGGCCGGTTCCGGCGCCCTCTTCGTGCCGCACGTGTCCAGCAACTTCTTCTGGATGTTCCAGTCCCTGCTCGGGTTCTCCACCCGGGGCACCATCAAGACCCACACCATCCCCATGACGCTTGCCTCGGTCATCTCGCTGCCGATCATCCTGGCCGCGTCGATGTTCACCTGAGCACGTCGCGCTGGACCGCGAGCCCGCCGCTGGGGTCGTACGCATGGCGAACTCAACGGAGTTACCGTCGCGGCGCTGGGTGCTGCGCACCGCTGCCGCCACCGGAGTCACGGGACTCACCGCCGTGCCCCACCCGAAATCAATCGAGTGGCGGGATGTGTCGGGACGCAGGAATTCGCGGCCGTCGGCGATGGTGGTGGATCGGGAGCGCGGGCACACTACTGGCAGCGGTGTTGGCGCGGGGAATTGCCGTGCCGCAGCACGCGTGGGGTGACCGTTCGGATCTGCGAGGTGCCGTTGAGTTCGACCACGGGCGATCAGCCCGACGACTCGGTGCCGGTTCCGCGGCACGGCACTTCGTCCGTCGTATCGGGGGGCACCGCCGGCGCGATCGTCCAGGCGCGGGAAGTCAGCGGCGGGTTGCACTTCCATCAGGCACCCGCCCCGCCCGGTGCCCCGCGGGGCACTGTTCCCCGTCAGCTTCCGGCCGACATCCGGCGGTTCGTCAACAGGACCCGTGAGCTGGAGCGGCTCGACGGTGCGCTGCTGGGTGCGGACCCGGCCCCGCTCGCCGTGGTGGTCGGCACGGCCGGCGTCGGGAAGACGGCCCTCGCGCTGCGGTGGGCCTACCGCGCCGAGGCCGCGTTCCCCGACGGCCAGCTGTACGTGAACCTGCGGGGCTACGACCCGGGCGCCCCGGTCACCGCCGACGACGCGCTCGACCGCTTCCTGCGTGCGCTCGACGTGCCCCCGGGCGAGATCCCCGCCGACCTGGAGGCCAGGGCCGCGCTCTACCGCACCCGCCTCGCGGACCGCCGGGTCCTCGTCGTCCTCGACAACGCCACCCAGGTGAGCCAGGTGCGTACTCTGCTGCCCGGCAGCCGGACCTGCCGGACGGTCGTCACCAGCCGCGACCGGCTCGAAGGGCTGCTGGCGCGGGACAGTGCCTACCGCATGACCCTCGATGTCCTGCCGGAGGACGAGGCGGTCCGGTTGATCAGCACACTGGTCGCCGACTACCGAACCCGGGACGATCCGAACGACATCGCCCAACTGGCCGAGCTGTGCGCCCGTCTGCCACTCGCGCTGTGCATCGCCGCCGAGCGGGCCGCCTCCCGCCCGTGGCTGCCGCTGGACCAGCTGATACAGAACCTGCGTGACGAGCCGGGCGCCCTGTGGGAGGCGCTGTCGGCCGAGAGCGGCGACGAGCAGGACGACGTCCGCACGGTGTTCGCCTGGTCGTACCGGGCGATGCCCAAGGAGACGGCACGGATGTTCCGGTTACTGGGGCTGCACCCCGGGCCGGAGTTCGGCGTGCAGGTGGCGGCGGAACTCGCGGCGGTGCCGGTGCCCGAGGCGCGTCAGCTGCTCGACTCGATCGTCGGCATGCACATGGTGGAGCAGATCGCCCCCGACCGTTACCAGTTCCACGACCTGCTGCGTGCGTACGCTACCGACGCGGCGCACCACGAGGAGCCGCTCACCCGGCAGTACGAGGCCGTAACCCGCGCCCTGGCCTGGTACCTGCACACCGTCCGGGCCGCCGGCAACGCCCTGCGGGAGTCGGGGGAGTCGCCTCCTCCGACCGCGCTGCCGGCCCCGGCGTCGGCCACCTCGTTCGGCGACCGGACGAGCGCGGCGCACTGGTTCGACCTGGAGTGGCCCAACCTGCGCGCCGCGATCCGCTCGGCCGAGAAGTGCGGACTGCACGGGGCGACCTGGCAGTTGGCGCTCGCATCCCGCCCCGGGATCAGACAGCGCGGCGTCTCGGCGGCCGACCGGCACGCCGTCCTCGCCTCGGCCCGCGACGCCGCGCGGGAGGACCGCGAACTGGCGCGGCGTGCGAGAGACACGGAGCGAGCGGCGCAGGCGCAGCGGGCGGAGGGCGAAGCCCTCGTCAACCTGGGCAGCACGTACACGCACGAATGGCGCATGGACGAGGCGTCGGCCGCCTATGCGGAGGCCCTGGCGCTGTTCCATGAGATCGCCGACCCCGCGGGTGAGCGGATGGCGCGTACCTCCCTCGGTGTCGCCCTGGCGCTGCGGCGCCGGTTCGCGGCGGCGGCCGAGCAGTTCGAAGACCTGGTGGCGGTGCACCGGAGGGAGGGGGCCAGGCGCAAGGAGGCCGTGGCGTTGTCCAACCTCGCCGAGTGCTACGACGCGCTCGGCCGCCACGACGAGGCCACCGCCCGGGCACGGCGGAGCCTCGCGCTCAACCGCGAGACCGGGCAACGGGGGCCGGAGATCGTCTCGCTGGTGTACCTCGGCCGGTCGCTCGCGCACGCGGGGCCCCCGGGGAGCGAGGAGGGTACGCGGGACGCGTCCGCCCTCGGCGCCGCGCTGCGGGAGATCGCGACGGCGGTCGAGGTCGCCCGTTCGTTGGACAACAAGCGGTTGGAGGGGTGGGCCCTCCTCGACCTCGGGGAGATCCAGTGCCGGGCGGGGCGGTTCGAGGACGCGCTGGTGTCGTACCAGCGGGCCACGGTCATCCACACCGCGCAGGACATGCGGGGACGCCTCGGCCAGTCGCTGTGCGGCACGGGCGAGGCGTACCTGGGGCTGGGGCGGCCGGGAGACGCGGTCGCATTCCACCGCCGGGCCGTCGCACTCGCGCGGACCGGCGGGTCCCCCTGGCAGTTGGCCGTCGCACTCGACCGACTCGCCGGCGCGGTCGAGGCGTCGGGCGAGGACGGCTCCGCCGCCACCGACTGGTGGCGGGAGGCGGCGGAGGCGCTGACGGTCTACGGTGACCCGGAGGCGGCGGCGCTGCGGGCCCGGATCGAACGCCGGCTCTGACCGCCGGGTTCGTCGGCCTTCGGATTCTCGGCCCCCGGTTCCCTCATGGGCCGCAGTCGGAGCTGCCGGAGTCGCAGACGAACGCGGGACCGTCGAACGCCGCGTCCAACTCGGCGGTCACGGCGACCATGCGCGGACCGGACAGCACGTCGGCCAGGGAGGTCTCACCGACGTTGCCGACCCGCAGCCAGCGGGCGATGACACACGGCGTGACGTCACCGCGGGGATCGATGGCGACCTGCCCGCGGGTGCAGCCGCCGCACAGTTCGGTCAGGGCCGGCTCGGCGGAAGTCGGTGCGGTGGGGCTTCGTTCGGCCCGGGCCGCGCGGCCGACCGACT
Source organism: Streptomyces phytophilus (assembly GCF_013870535.1). Taxonomy (GTDB): domain Bacteria; phylum Actinomycetota; class Actinomycetes; order Streptomycetales; family Streptomycetaceae; genus Streptomyces; species Streptomyces phytophilus. The sequence goes on from NZ_JACBXC010000133.1 coordinate 6,732, forward strand.
GGAGGCGTCCGACGCGGATCGTCTGGACTCCCAGCGAGCGCAGGTCCGCACAGGCGGAATCGGCCTCGCCGCCGCCCATGTCGACCACCCCCACCCGCAGCCGCGCGCCGGCGTCCAGCGCCCGCACGATGTTGTTCCGCGTCCGGGTGTGACTGCCCCGCCGGCCGGTCAGCAGGTCGTGCCGATCGGAGGCGGCGGTGTAGTAGGACGTCGCCACGGTCAGCCGCGGATGGTGGAACAGGTGGTCCCACCAGATGTCGTCGATGCGCAGCAGGTTGCTGTACAGCTCCACCTTCAGCCCGGCGTTCAGCGCGTACTCGACCAACTCCGCGCAGTGCGGGTGCAGCGTCGGCTCACCGCCGATGAACTGCACCGACGTGACACCGAGTGCGACGCCCTCGTCGATCACCCGCCGCCAGTCGCCGACGGTCATCGAGCCGTGGTCGCCGAGGGGCGAGGACTCGGCGTAGCAGTGCGCACACGCTAACTGGCAACGTCCTGTCAGCTCCAACGCCAGGTGATGCGTCCCGCCGGTGTGAGCGGTCTCGGTGGCGGTCTCTCCCGTGTCGGTGAGGGCTTGGGTCGGGGGCACCATCTGGCTCCTCCTTCTCGTGCTGCTCGCGCGTGCTCAGGGGGCGCGACGGATCGGTATCGGAATGCTTCCCCTCCCGGCCGCGTCTCTCCCGTACGCGCGGGTCCTGTGCATTCGTGCGCCCCAGGACGGCGTCATGGCGGGGTGGCCGCGCGAAGGGCTTATGGCGGAAGTGTGGAGGTAGGCGGGCCCTTTGCCCGTTCGCGGACGGCGGGCCGCGGGGTTGGCTAGCCTCCCTGCGTGATCGGCAACAGGATGATTCGACCCTTGATATACGGCGCCGGAACGGCGCTCCTCGTGTTCGTCGCCGGCTGCGGCGACAGTTCCTCTCCCGCCGCGGACGACCCCGCGGAGCAGGAGGAACAGGCAAGCGCGAAGCCGGAGATCGACGACCCCGCGGTGGCGGCGGCCGCCCTGCGCGACGTGGATCCGTGCGCGCTGCTCGACGCGGGGACCCTCGGCAAGCTCGGCACCGTCACGCCCGACAGCCACTCGTCGGCCGAGTGGGGTGAGTGCAGCGTCGACGTCCAGGACGCGAAGGGCAACACGGTGGAGCTGGTGCTGCGCGTCGGCGACCAGTTGATCCTGGCGGACGACCCGGCGAAGGAGCTGGCGGGCCTCCCGCTGGTCGTCGACGGCGACGACGGGCCGGCGCAGTGCTGGGTGTCGGTCCTGACGTCGTACGAGACGTCGCTCGGCATCAACTTCCAGGTCGACTACGCGGACGGGGACGCCTGCGCGGCCGGGCGGACGGCGCTGACCGGCGTCGTACGGGAGTTGCAGGGCACGCCGCCGCGCTACCAGGAGGTGCCCGACACCTCCGTGCTGGCCGCCGACCCGTGCGCCGCGCCGGACAGGAAGGCCGTGGAGACGGCCCTCGGGCAGAAGACCTTCGTCGAGCCCAAGGACCTGCACACGTGCGACTTCTGGTCGGGCGACGGCACCTCGTACCCGCAGGTGTCCGTGCGCTTCTACAAGGGCCTGCCTCCCGACGCCGGGGAGGGTGCGCCGGTCGACCTGGGGGGCGGCCTGAGCGCGGTCCAGACCGAGGAGGAGGACATCGTCCTCAGCTGCGACGTCTCCTGGCGGCGCGTCGAGACGCCGACGGAGGACGAGGCCGACGGCTACGGCGAACTCGTCTCCGTCCAGTACAGCGACGACACCGAGAGCGGGCTGGACACCTCCGTCGCCTGCGACAAGGCAGCGGAGGTCGCCAGGACGGTGGTCCCCTCGCTGGACCGGGCGTAGCGCCGCGCGCTACCGCAGGGCTGTGAACGGCGTGTTCAGGTGCGCCGTGGCGAGCACCGCGCCGCGCTCGCCGGCCCGCTCCAGCAGCCGGAGCCGGGTGCGGCGGGCGAGGTCGGGGTCTTCTTCGAAGAAGTACCGCACGGCCGGGTCGGCGAGCTGCACCGCGTGGACGACGACGTCTCCGGCGATGACGATCTGCCGGCGGCCGCCGTCCACGACGACCGA
>NZ_JACBXC010001330.1 GCF_013870535.1 Streptomyces phytophilus
CGCGCGCCGCCGCCCCGGCCGCGTTCGCCGCGCTGCGCGGGCTGCACGGGACGCTCGGGCCGGTCCTCCAGGTCGGCGAGGTCCGGACCGTGCACCACGACGACCTGTGGCTGAGCCCCGCGTACGAACGGGACTCGGTGACGTTCCACTTCACCTGGATCCGGGACGCCGCCCAAGTGCTGCCGGTGATCGCCGCCGTGGAGGAGCGGCTCGTACCCCTCGGAGCGCGGCCGCACTGGGCGAAGCTGACGGCGATGACGGGCCCCGAGATCCGGTCGCGCTACCGCCGTGCGGCCGATTTCCAGGAGCTGCGGGCGACGTTCGACCCGGGCGGCAAGTTCGGCAGCGCCCTTCTCGACGACGTGTTCCCCGCCGGTGCCCGGTGACCGGATCCGCTCCGGTGCGGCCCGCCCCCACCCATCGATCCACCAGACCGGGAGTGCTCGCATGAGAACACGACTTCTGCCCAGGGCGGACCGGAAGCTCTCCGTCGTCGGCCTCGGCACCTGGCAGTTCGGCGACGGCTGGAGCCACGTCGGCGAACGCGACGTCCGCACCATCCTGGATGCGGCCGTCGCGTCCGGCGTCGACTTCATCGACACCGCCGACGTCTACGGTGACGGCCGCAGCGAACGGCTGATCGGGCGGTTCCTCAAGGACTTCCGCACCTCGGCGGGCGAACGCCCCGCGGTGGCGACCAAGTTCGGCCGCCGCGGCCCGCAGGAGCTGGGTTCCTTCACCCTCGACAACTTGCGGGAGTGGTCCGACCGGTCGCGGGCGAACCTCGGGATGGACACGCTCGACCTGGTGCAGCTGCACACCCCGCCGGACGCCGTGTTCGCGTCCGACGCGGTCTTCGACGCCCTCGACACGCTGGTCGAGGAGGGCCGGATGAAGGCGTACGGCGTGAGCGTCGAGACCTGCGCCCAGGCCATGACCGCCCTCGCCCGGCCGGGTGTCGCCTCCGTGCAGATCATCCTGAACGTGTTCCGGCGCAAGCCGCTGGAGGAGGTCCTGCCCGCCGCCAGGGCCGCGGGTGTGGGCATCATCGCCCGGGTTCCGCTGGCGTCCGGGCTGCTGTCCGCGAAGTTCAAGCCGGACACGGTCTTCGCCGAGGACGACCACCGCACGTACAACCGGCACGGCGAGCGGTTCGACGTCGGCGAGACCTTCTCCGGCGTCGACTACGAGACCGGCCTCGCGGCCGCCGCCGAGTTCGCCGCCCTGGTGCCCGAGGGCACGACGCCCGCGCAGCTCGCCCTGCGCTGGGTCGTCCAGCAGGACGGCGTCACCACGGTGATCCCGGGCGCCACCTCGGTCGGGCAGGCGCGGGACAACGCGGCCGTCGGGTCGATGGCGCCGCTGCCCGCGACGACCGTCGAGCGGCTGCGCGAGCTGTACGACCGCAGGATCCGCGGCCAGGTGCACCACCGCTGGTGACCGCAAGCCCCGCAAGCCCCGCACGCCCCGCACGCACGCAAGCCCCAGGAGTCCCGGGAGCCGCAGGATGAAGATCGCCGGCCAGACCGTCCTGCTCACCGGCGCGACCGGGGGCGTCGGCCGGGTGCTCGCCGAGCGCCTGGTCGCGGCCCGCGCCGACCTGATCGTCACCGGC
>NZ_JACBXC010001331.1 GCF_013870535.1 Streptomyces phytophilus
CTCCGACGTGCCGCGGGCGCGCAGGTCGGCGCGCAGGCGGCGGCGCGCCAGCCCTACTCCGTCCGGGCCGTGGGGAACGGCCATGGACGAAGCCGGCGCCTGCTGTGCCACCACGAACATCACCACCCCCAGCGATCTCCTCGCCCCGCAACAGGGAGTCAATGCCCCCCCGGGGTGGATCGGAAACCGGCCAACCGGCGACCGTTGATGCACTCGTTACGTAACCGAACGCAGTGCGCGCGCCGCGGTACTACGCGTAGTCACGCATCACCGGTGGGCGGTGTGTCGTAGCCGATGCGGTCCAGTTGGGCCCGGACCTGCCGGGGGCGGTTGGTGATGACGGCCTCGACGCCGAGGCGGGCGCACAGGGCGACGTCGTCGGGTTCGTCGACGGTCCAGACGTGGACGCGGTGGCCGGCGCGGTGCAGGCGCGCGACGTAGCCGGGGTTGGCGCGCACGATGCGCAGGCTCGGTCCGGCGATGCCGACGCCGCGGGGCAGGCGGCCGTCGCGGAAGCGGGGCAGGAGGAACTGCATGAGAAAGACGGTGGGGACGGCGGGCGCGGCGGCGTGGACGCGGTGCAGGGAGCGGGCGGAGAAGCTCATCACCCGCACGAGGGAGGGTCCGTCGGTTTCCGGGTGGGGGCCGGCGGCGGTGTGGGCCGCGGCGCTTTCGGTACGGGGGGCCGCCCGGCCGGTGCGCGGTCCGGCCCGGCCGGTGCGGGGGGCCGCCGGGCCGGCGAGGCCGAACCGGCGGAGCAGTTCGACCAGTTTCTCCTCGACCTGGCCGGCCCAGCGGGTGGGGTGCTTGGTCTCGATGGCGAGTTCCACCCGGCGCCCGGAGTCGGTCACCAGCTCCAGCAGGCGTTCCAGGGTGAGTACCGAGGTACGTTCCCAGTCGGGCTCCTCCGGTGTCTCGCGCTGGCGCCGGCCCACTTCGTCGCGGCGCTCCTCGCGGGCCTTCCAGGAGCCGAAGTCGAGGGCGGCGAGGTCGGCGAGTTCCAGTGCGGAGACGGCGCCGCGGCCGTCGGAGGTACGGTTGACGCGCCTGTCGTGGACGCAGACGAGATGGCCGTCGGCGGTGAGCCGCACGTCGCACTCCAGGGCGTCGGCGCCCTCCTCGATGGCCGTGCGGTACGCGGCGAGCGTGTGCTCCGGCGCCGCCTCGGACGCGCCCCGGTGCGCGACGACGGCGGGCGGATCCGGCCGCGTACGCCCGTACGGCCCATCCGCGGGTGCTTGGCTCACCGGCTCATCGTGCCACCCGGCGCGCCAGGTGGCCCGGCCCTCGTCTGCCACCCAGGGGATGCGCCGGGAATGTCCGAAGTAAAGGATGTCAGCCAAAGACCAGGTGCGGTTTACCGTCCGCTGACAAGCGGTGCGGGACCCTGATTGGGCGGGTAGGCGCAACTGGCACCTGGCGTGAAACGTGAAGGAGAGAGCTGTGAGTACCGAGAACGACGGCGCGACGCCCCGGCGGCCGGACTTTCCGCCGCCGGACGCGGGAGCGAGGTCTCCGGTCGAGTCTCCTGAGCGCGCGAACACGGGGGCCGGCGGCGCCTGGCCGGCGGGACCGGAGGGGCCGGGTGGTTCGGACGCTGCCGGCTCCCCGGGA
>NZ_JACBXC010001332.1 GCF_013870535.1 Streptomyces phytophilus
GGGTTCCGCCCGTGTTCCGCCCGTGTTCCGCGCCGCCGTGTTCCCGATCCCCGGAGACGGGAATACGGAGCCCTCCTCCTGTTGTCGGCATGGGGAAGGACCACAGGACGACGGACGACCATGGAGGACCACGTGGCGGCAGCGGACGTGACGGCACCCGGAGCGCAGGACGAGATACGGGGCCGGGTGAGCGGCTCCGCGCCCGTGCCGCTGTCGGTGCTGGACCTGGCGACCGTGGGCGCCGGGTACACGGCGGGCGACGCCCTGCGCACCGGTGCCGACCTGGCCCGGCTCGCCGAGGCCCGCGGCTTCCACCGCTACTGGGTCGCCGAGCACCACTCGATGCCCGGCGTCGCCTCCTCCTCACCCGCCGTGATCCTGGCGCACCTGGCCGCGCACACGACGACCATCCGGCTCGGCTCCGGCGGCGTGATGCTGCCCAACCACGCGCCGCTCGTCATCGCCGAGCAGTTCGGCACGCTGGAGGCGCTGGCCCCCGGGCGGGTCGACCTGGGCCTGGGCCGCGCGCCCGGCACGGACGGCGCGACGGCGGCGGCGCTGCGCCGCACGGAGCGGCTGCGCGAGGGCGCCGAGGAGTTCCCGCAGCAGCTGGCCGAGCTGATCCGCTTCCTCGACGACGACTTCCCCGACGGCCATCCGTACCGCAGGATCCACGCGGTGCCGGGCCCCGTGCAGGGCACGGCCCCCGGCGGGGTGCAGTCCGTGCACCGGCCGCCGGTGTGGCTGCTGGGCTCGTCGATGTTCAGCGCGCGGCTCGCCGCCGAACTGGGGCTGCCGTTCGCGTTCGCGCACCACTTCGCCGGGCAGCACACCGGCCCCGCGCTGGAGCTGTACCGCGAGGCGTTCCAGCCGTCGGCCGTGCTCTCCGCCCCGTACGCCCTGATCGGCGTCTCGGTGCTGGCCGCGGAGGACGGGCGCGAGGCGCGGCGGCAGGTGACGGCGGGGGCGCTGAGCATGCTGCGGCTGCGTACCGGCCGGCCCGGTCTCGTGCCGTCGCCCGAAGAGGCGGAGGCGTACGGCTTCAGCCCGCTGGAGCGGGAGTTCGCCGACTCCTGGATCGCCAACGTGGTGCACGGCACCCCGGACGAGGTGTGCACGGGCCTGGACGACCTGCGCAAGCGCACGGGGGCCGACGAGCTGATGCTCACCTCGAACGTGCACGGACCCGGGGCGCGGCTGCGCTCGTACGAGCTGATCGCCGACGCCTACGGCATGCCGGCCGGCCCGGCGGCGGACGAGTAGCCGGGGAGGTGCCCGGAGCCCGTATGGAACCGGGCTCCGGGCACCGCCCTCAGACGCCTTCGCCGAGCAGCGCGCCGGGGCGCTCCCGGCCGGCGGCGACGTCCACGCGCTCGCCGGTCTCCTCGTCGACGACGCCGACGCGGATCACCGGCGGACGCGGGCTGTCCAGGTCCGCCCGCGCGTCCATCGCGAAGACCACGGACACCGGCCGGCCGGCGCCCTCGGCACCCTCCCGGCCGGGGTCGTGCAGGCCGGTGTAGCGCAGGAAGCGCCAGCCCTCGTCGTCCCAGTGCTCGCGCAGTCCCGAGCGGACGACGTGGGTCACCGTCTGCCACGCGAGCGAGCGTT
>NZ_JACBXC010001333.1 GCF_013870535.1 Streptomyces phytophilus
GGCCACCGACCCCACCGCGGACGGGACGGTGCTGCGCTACCTCGCCGCGTACGGCCCGGCGTCGGTCGCCGACGCGCAGAAATGGCTGTCGCTGACCCGGCTCAAGGCGGTCTTCGACCGGCTGCGGCCGCGGCTGGTGACGTACCGGGACGCGGCGGGGCGGGAGCTGTTCGACCTCGCCGGCACCGAACTGCCCGACCCCGGCAGCCCGGTGCCGCCGCTGCTCCTCGGCCCCTTCGACAACGTGCTGCTCGCGCACGCGGACCGTACGCGGATCATCGACAAGGCCGACGAGCGGCGGGTGTTCACGAAGAACGGCATAGTGCGCGGCACGCTGCTGCTCGACGGCCGCGTCGCGGGCGTGTGGCAGCCGGAGCTGAGGCGGACGTCGGCCGCCGTCGAACTCCGGCCGTTCACCGCCCTGTCCGGCGCCGACAAGGACCGGCTGGCGGCGGCGGCATCGGACCTGCTGGCCTTCGCCGCCCCGGAGGCGGAGAAGACGGACGTCGTATTCGCGGACCCCGCCTAGGCGCGCCCGGGCGGTCGGCCGTCCGGCCGGTCTCACACGGTCGTGAACTCCTCGCGGACGACCCCGCCCGCCGTCGCGCACCACGTGGCCACGTCCATCGCGCCCGTGGCCTGCAGCCCGTGCAACTCCTGCATTTCGGCCACCGCCGCCGTCGTCGCCGCGTCGTACCGGCCGGTGGCCTGCTCCAGGTGCAGCTTGCGCACCAGCAGTTGCTGCACCGCGAGCACCGCCTCGCCGCTGTGCCCGGTGCTCACCGGCACCGTCAGGGCCTCCCACGTGGCGTTGTCGAGGGTGCCGTCGTCCGCGACCGGCAGCCCCATCGTGCGCTGGAAGGTGTGCACCGCCTCCAGCGTCACCGGGCCGTACGCGCCGTCCGCCTTCAGGTCGTAGCCGTACGCGCGCAGCAGCCGCTGCGCCATCTCGACCGTGCCGCCCTTGCTCGACGAGTACGTGTCGGGCCAGGTGCGCGCCGGGATCTCGTCCGGGCCCTGGCCGAGCACCTGCGCCACCTGCCGGCGCAGCGCGGGGAACTCGCGGTAGAACAGCGCCCCCGGGCACTGCGTGTCGTTGAAGTCCCAGTGGCCGAAGATGCGGTCGGCGCCGAAGCCGTACTGCGTGCCGATCGTCACGCAGAGCCGCTGGAGTGAGAACAGCAGTGCCGGCGTCGGGGTGTCGTTGACGTAGTGGCCGTCGTTCTCGATGCCTATGCCGCGCGTGTTCTCGCCGACCGCGTGGGCGCTGACGGCCTGGTAGCCGCCGTCGCCCAGCGCCTCCAGGCTGCGGTGCCGGCCCTCCAGCACGTAGCCGCCGCGGCTGATCGAGAAGTGCTGCCCGCTGTCGATCCAGCCGTTGTCGTCCATGTGCAGATCCTGGATCTTGCGTGCCATGAAGACGGCGGTCTCGTACGAGTAGTCCGTGGTGTTCGGGAACGCGGTGTGGTGGACGACGATCTTCGTCGTCGTCCCGGACGAGACGGAGACGTTCCCGCCGGGCGGCCGGGCGCCCCAGTCCGCGGTGCCGATCACGTACGACGGGTCGTCCGCCGTCCGGTGCAGGGAGTCACCGCCGTCGGCCGCGGCG
>NZ_JACBXC010001334.1 GCF_013870535.1 Streptomyces phytophilus
GTGGGCCCGGCGCGGGTCGCCGAAGACCCGGTCCGCGGCGTAGCCCAGGGTGGCGCCCAAGGCGTACGTCAGGGAGCGGGCGCGCAGGCGCGGGGCGGGAGGTGACGCGGATTCGGGTGTCATGGTGCCGTTCGGTGAGGGTGCGGGCGGGGCGGGTGAGCGTGCGGGCAGGGCGGGGTCGGGGAACAACCCCCCTCAACCCACCACCGGCGCCCCCCGCGCCCGCCCCACCCCACCGCGCAGCACCAACCGCTCCGCCAACTCCCCGAACAGCAACCCGAACCCCACCCACAACACCCCGTGCACCGCCACCGAAGCCAACCGGAACCGCCACAGCAGGTCCCCCGGGAACCCGTCCGGCACCGCCACCGACGACTCCGGCAGCAGCGCGACCGCCACCCCCGCCGCCGCCGCGAACACCGCACCGCCCGCCACCGTCGCGTACCAGCCGCCGAGCCGCGGCAGCAGCCGCCGTCCGGCCACCGCCGCGCCGACCGCCAGCAGCACGCTCAGCAGCACCATCAGGAAGTACTGGGCCGTCCGGTCGCCGACCGTCTCCGGGTCGCCGACGCCCGGCGGGTTCGCCGGGTACTTCAGGAACGGCACCGCGTAGACCGAGACCAGCCCGCCCAGCGCCAGCAGCAGCGCCGTCGCCCGCGGGCCGAAGCGCCCCACGCGGCCCAGCGCGTACGCAACCGCCAGCGCGGCGAGGCCGCCGAGGGCGACGCCGTAGACGAGCAGGCCCGTCGCGAGCCCGGCCGTGGACTGGAGGGAGCGGCTGACGAGTTCCCCATCCGACCCAGAACCAGAACCAGAACCAGGACCAGAACCAGCACCGGAATCCGAACCGCCATGGCCGGATCCGTGCGCCTCCTGCTCTATCGCCGCATCCACCTGCGGCTCACCCAGGACGTACGCCACCACCAGCGCCAGCACACCCGCACCCAGCCCCACGAGCATCCCGCGCAGCAGCAGCCCGCGGACCGCCGCGGAGTTCAGCGTGATCACCGAGACCCCCCGCTCAGTGGCAGGGGAAGCCGAGCAGGTGCCGGCCGTCGTGCAGCCACTCGTGCACGCCTTCGCCGGACACCAGGGAGGTGGCACCCTGTTCGGCGCCGACGAAGTACAGCAGAACGAGCATCAGGATCCCGCCGAACAGCGCCCACGGGGCGATGGTCTTCAGCGGAACGGGTGTGATGAGCGGGCCGGCCGGCCTGTCGGCGGCGGGCGTCGTGGGTGACACGGCTGACTGGGCCATGACGAAAACCTCCCGGGGATCACGCGTCCCATGCGGTGGAGCAGTTCACGACGGTGCGGGTCTGACTCACCGGACTCCGCCCCGCGCGGGGCGTCGTCCGGCTCACAGTGGCGCGGCCGTGCCGGATTCTCACCGGGCTTCCGTTGCGCCGTCGTATTCGGTTGACGAGATGACGATACCGTCGCCTGCGGATCGGCGGCCATACGGCGTCCGCCGGCCGAGACGCCGAGGGGCAGGTGGGACGGCTGGTGACGGTCCGGGTGATGCTCGTCACGCCGGCGGTCAACGCCGAGCTGCGGCAGGCCGCGTTCGGCGCGGACGAGCCGCTGGACGCGGCGGGTCGACGTGC
>NZ_JACBXC010001335.1 GCF_013870535.1 Streptomyces phytophilus
CCTACGCCCACCCCTACCCCGACGCCCACCCCGCCGCCGAGCACGCCTCCCCCACCGCCGCCGCCTCCCCCCGCCGAGCCGTACCGCGTGGCCGGACTCGACTCCGACGCTTTCGGCGACGGCACGGAGCCGGAGATCGTCGCGGACCGCAGCGGCTGGTGGTGGCAGCGCGAGGAGTTGGACATCGGCGGCCGGACGTACGCCCACGGCGTGACGGTGCAGGCGGAGTCGTCGCTGACGATCGAGCTGAACCTCGCGTGCACCCGCTACCGGGCGGCGGCCGGCATCGACGACATGATGTACCGCCTGGGCGCGGCCAGATTCAGCGTCTACGGCGACGACGCCCGGCTGTGGCGCTCGGACTGGGTCGAGGCGGGCGAGGAGGCGGCCATGGTCGACGTGGGCCTGCCGGCCGGGACGGAGACCATCCGGCTGGAAGCCGAACCGCGGCACCCCATGCACACCGCGCTGCTGACGGACTGGGCCGAGTCGGTCATCGACTGCCGCTGAGCGCGGCGTCCGATGTTCCGGGGGGGCGTACGCCTTCGTCCTGCCGGTCCGGGTCTCCCGGCGCACGACGTACGGCGCGCGACGCCGCCGGGCGCCCGGCGCGTACGCCCTACGCCGGGGCGACCAGCAACGGACGGGCGCGCTCGCGGAGTTCCGCGACCATCGGCTCGTCGCCGTAGGGCTCCAGCCGGGCCAGCAGGTCCTTCACGTACTCCGTCGTCCGCGCCGAGGAGATCCGGCCCGCGACCTCCACCGCCCGCGTGCCCTGCGCGCACGCCGCGTCCAGGTTGCCGGACTCCAGTTCCGCGACCGCCGCGACGATCAGCCGCAGCCCGTGCGAGCGTACGAACGCCTCCGTGGGCCGGGCCAGCGCCTGTTCCGTGAAGCGCCGCACCTGGCGCGGGACCCGCAGGTCCCGGTAGCACTCGGCGGCGTCGGCGGCCAGCCGGTCGTAGGCGTAGAAGTCGAGCCAGGCCGGGTCCGGGTCGCCCTCGCGGGCGCGCTCCAGCCAGCTCTCCGCCGCCGCCAGGGCCGTGCCGCACGACGGCTCGTCCTGTGCGCGGGCGTGCGCCCGCGCCTCGACGAGGTGGAAGAAGCTCATCGCACGCGCCGTCGCCAACCCCCTGTTGCGCTCGATCGAGGCCTGGGCGAGGTCCACGCCCTCGTCGGCGAAGCCGCGGTACGTCGCCTGCAGCGACATCGACGCCAGGACATACCCCCCGAGCGGCACGTCCGCCGCCGCCCGCGCCAGCCGCAGCGCCTGGATGTAGTACCGCTGCGCCGCCTCCTGCTGACCCGTGTCGAAGGCCATCCACCCGGCGAGCCGCGTCAGTTCCGCGGTCGCGCCGAAGAGCGAGCGCCCGACCTCGTCGGTGTACGCGCCGAGCAGCAGCGGCGTCGCGTCCACCCGCAGGCACTCCGGCACCATCGACGCCCGCCAGTCGCCGCCCCCGTACTTGGAGTCCCAGCGCCGCGCCTCGTCCGCCGCGTCGCGCAGCTTGGCGACGTCGCTGTGCCCCACGCGCCGCGGCCCGGGGCCCTCGGCGGCGGGCGCGTGCTGCGCGTCGAGGCCGTCGAGGCCGCGGGCGACGGAGCCG
>NZ_JACBXC010001336.1 GCF_013870535.1 Streptomyces phytophilus
GGCGTGCGCACCCGCCTCCGTACCGGTCGCTGTGGACACGTCCGTACCTCACCCCCTCAACCGCCGACGGGTAGGGCAACGGCCGTAACGAGGCGAAACGGCCGTACTCCACCACTGTCGCACCGGCCACGGCGCGTGCAATGCCGGTAGGCCAGTTGGCCTGATCAGGCCCCCACCGCCCGGACGCGGCCGACCGGACGGCCGGTACGTCGGGCAGGTGCACCATAGTTGGGGGGCGCGGCCACGTCAGCAGGACCGCCGCCCGGTCACCCGATGGAATGGCCTTGGGCAAAGGTCGGGACGCCGTGAAATTTCAGTCGGCGGCGGCCTCCGCGGCGCGCGCGGCAATGTCCCCGCGGTAGTGCGCGCCGTCCAGCCCGATCCGGCGAATCGCCTCGTAGGCGCGGTCGCGGGCGGCGGTGAGATCCGCGCCCACGGCGGTGACGCACAGCACCCGGCCGCCGGCGCTGAGAACCTGGCCGGAGTCATCGAGCTTGGTACCGGCGTGCAGTACGTACGCGTCGCCCGAGACGGCCTCGGCCTCGGCCAGGCCGGTGATGACGTCGCCCGTACGGGGCTTCGCGGGGTAGTCCCGGGCGGCCAGGACCACGGTGACGGCCGCGTCGTCGCTCCACACCAGCGGCGGGAACGCGGCGAGCCGGCCCTGCGCGGCGGCCCGGAGCAGCCCGGCGAGCGGGGTGCGCAGCCGGGCCAGGACGGCCTGGGTCTCGGGGTCGCCGAAGCGGGCGTTGAACTCCACGACCCGTACGCCGCGCGAGGTCAGCGCGAGGCCCGCGTACAGCAGGCCGGAGAAGGGCGTGCCGCGGCGGCGCATCTCGTCGACGGTCGGCTGCAGCACGGTCTCGACGACCTCGTCGACGAGCTTCGGGTCGGCCCACGGCAGCGGCGTGTACGCGCCCATGCCGCCGGTGTTCGGGCCGGCGTCGCCGTCGTACGCGCGCTTGAAGTCCTGTGCGGGGGACAGCGGTACGACGCTCTCGCCGTCCGTGACGGCGAAGAGGGACACCTCGGGGCCGTCGAGGAACTCCTCGATCACCACCTGCCCGGCGGCGGTGCAGGCGCGCGCGTGCGCGCGTGCCGCCGCCAGGTCCCCCGTCACCACGACGCCCTTGCCGGCCGCGAGCCCGTCGTCCTTGACCACGTACGGCGGGCCGAAGGCGTCGAGCGCCGCGTCGGCCTGCTCGGGGGTGGTGCAGACGTAGGCGCGGGCGGTGGGGACGTCGGCCTCGGCCATCACGTCCTTCGCGAACGCCTTCGACCCCTCCAGCCGGGCCGCCTCGGCGCCCGGTCCGAAGCAGTCGATGCCGCGCGCCCGTACGGCGTCGGCGACCCCGGCGAAGAGGGGCGCCTCCGGGCCGACGACGACGAGGTCCGCGCCGACGCCGGCGGCGAGCGCGGCGACGGCTTCGCCGTCGAGCACGTCGACGGCGTGCAGGCGGGCGACGGCGGCGATGCCGGCGTTGCCCGGCGCGCAGTGCAGCTCGCGGACGTCGGGGTCGAGCGAGAGGGCGCGGCACAGGGCGTGTTCGCGGGCGCCGCCGCCGATGACGAGGACCTTCACGGGATCAGCCTAGGCCCTGTCTGG
>NZ_JACBXC010001337.1 GCF_013870535.1 Streptomyces phytophilus
CCGCCGCCGGACCACCGCCCGCCCCGCCGTCCCCTCACCCGGAGTCGGCGCCACCGGCCGTGGCCTCAGTCGGACAGCCGGCGCAGGAAGTCCCGTATCAGCCCGGCGCTCTGCGCGAACCGGGTCGTCAGCGGGAAGTGACCGGCGTCCAGCAACTGCACCTGCGCGTCCTTCGCGTCCCGGGCGAAGGCGCGCGCCCCGTCGGCTCCGAAGATCTCGTCGTGCCGCCCCCAGGCGGCGAGCACCGGCGGCTGGTGCACCCGCAGGTACTCCTGCCAGTCGGCGTACCGGCCGGGGTTCGAGCCGTAGTCGAGGAACAGGTCGAGCTGGATCTCCTGGTTGCCCGGCCGGTCCAGCAGGGCCTGGTCGTGCACCTCCAGCGCCGGGTCGACCAGCGAGGTGTCCGGGACGCCGTGGCTGTACTGCCAGTGGGTGGCGTCCGGGGTGAGGAGCGAGCGGAGCGCCTCGCGGTTGGCCGGCGTGGGGTCGGCCCAGTAGGCCCGCAGCGGGGTCCAGAAGGGGGTGAAGCCCTCGTCGTACGCGTTGCCGTTCTGGCTGACGATGCCCGTGATGCGCTCGGGGTGGCGCAGGGCGAGGCGGAAGCCGACCGGAGAGCCGTAGTCGTGGATGTAGATCGCGTAGCGCGAGACGCCGAGCTGGTCGAGCAGCTTGTCGACGACGTCCGCGAGGTGGTCGAAGGTGTACGCCCACTCGTCGGCCGGCGGCGCGGAGCTGAGCCCGAAGCCGGGGTAGTCGGGGGCGATCAGGCGGAACTCGTCGGACAGCTCCGCCATCAGCGGCGCGAAGCCCACGGACGAGGTGGGGAAGCCGTGCAGCAGCACGAGCGTCGGCGCGCCCGGGTCGCCCGCCTCCCGGTAGAAGACGTCGAGGCCGTCGATGCGGGCGGTGCGGTGGCGTACGGTCATGGCGGGCTCCAACCATCAAAATGGACTTGAACGGTTATCGATGGGAAGAACCTAACCCGCCCCCGCCAACCTGTCAAGCCGACTTGAACGGTTACACTGGACGGTATGACGCGACCGCTGACCGGCGAACCGCTGGCCCTGGACCTGGTGAACACCTGGTGGATCGACCAGGGAAGCCCCGTCGACTTCTTCTACGAGCCCGACGGCATAGGCCGCTGGCTCGGCGAGCACGGCCTGTCCGACCCCGCGGCCGACGCCCCCGCCCCCGCCGCCGTACGCGAGCCGCTCACCGCGGCCCGCGCCGCCCTGCGCGCCGCCCTCGACGGGGACGAGCAGCCGCTCGACGAGATCCTGGCCCACGGCTCCCGCCGGCCCCTGCTGCGCGGCGGCCGGGCCACCTCGGAGGTCGTCGTGGACGACCCCGCGTGGCTGCCGGCCTGGGTCGCCGCGGCCGATCTGGTCCGGCTGTTCGAGGAGCATCCGGAGCGGGTCCGCGGCTGTGCGAACCCCGAGTGCGTGCTGTGGTTCTACGACACGAGCAAGAACGGCCGCCGCCGCTGGTGCTCGATGGAGGGGTGCGGGAACCGCGCCAAGGCGGCCCGCTTCCAGGAGCGCCACCGCCACTGAGGCGGGCGCGGGGCGTCAAACGCGGGCCGCCTACCCCCGCAGCGCGTCCAA
>NZ_JACBXC010001338.1 GCF_013870535.1 Streptomyces phytophilus
GGACGCGCTGACCGGGACCATGACGGTCGGGGAGCTGCTGGCCGCCTCGGCGATCGAGCAGGTCGTGCTGCTCGGTGCGCCGCACGGCCCGCCGTGGGAGGCGCGGATGGTCACCCGCGGGCACGTGCGCCCGCAGTGGCTCGACGGACGGCTGGTCCTCGCGGTCATCCCGGCGGCGGCGGAGACGCTGATCCCGTTCGAGGCCCCGGCCCCCACCCCGTGCTGTACGGGCCGCTGACGGCCCCGGCCGGTACGGACCGCGGCCCGCGCCAACCGCGGTCCGCCAGCCGTACGGACCTGCCCCCTCGCCTGCCGCCCGGGCCCGCCGCCGTCAGCCCGCGCCGTCGGCGGCCACCGTCCGGCTCGCCAGCACCTTCCCGTCCGCGTCCACCGCGCTGACGCGGACCACGTCCGCGCCCCCGTCCACCGCGACCTCCGCCGTCGTGACGAAGCCGCTCCTCGCGACCGTGTCCGCCGTCGCGAGTGCCCGGCGCGACGGGCCCGTCTCGATCCGCCAGGCGGCGACCTCCGTGGCGCCGTTCCAGCTCATCGCGAGCCTGCCCGGCCCGCGCCACCGAACGGCCGGCCGCGCGGCGGGCGTCCCCGTCCAGTCCGCGCGTATCGCCCGGTAGCTGTACGTGCCCTGCGGGAACGTCCCCGTGAACACCGGCTCGCCGTCCGCGAACTCCACCATCGTCCCCGAACTGCCGTAGCCGAGCAGGACGTTGCCGCCCGGCGTCGGCCGCGCGGAGCCGGCGAAGAGCGTGAACACCGGCTCCGGGGTCTGCACGTCGTCGGTGAGCCGGGCGGTCATCGCCGCCTCGTCCAGCTCGTACACGGCGCCGCGGGAGCGCTGCGGGTCGTTCCTGTTGCCGTTGTCGAAGAGCATCAGCCGCCCGTCCGGCAGCCGCCGGGCGTCGTGCTGGTAGCTGGGGCGCTGCGCGGGGGAGGCGAAGGCGAAGTCGCTCGCGGCGCCGCCGAGGCGCCAGCGCACCGCCCCCGACTCCCGGTCGATCTTGTAGACGGTGCTGGTGTGCCGGGCGCTCATGAGCAGGCCGCCGTCCGTGTCGTATGCCAGGGAGTTGGCGTGCACGGGGTCCACCAGCGCCTCGGTGAGGGGCTCCTGGGTCTCCGTCAGCGGGATGTGGTCCAGCGCGCTCCACTCGAACAGCACCTCGCCGGTGGCCGCGTCCTGCTCCTGGACGACGGCGTCGATGACCTGTGCGTCCGGCTTCCCGCCGTACGCGGTCAGGTCGCGGGTGACGAAGGAGAAGCCGAGCAGGAGGACGCGGGAGCCGTCGGGGCTGATCTCGAACTCGTGGCTGTCGGTGAAGAAGCCGTCCATCCGGTAGGAGGCGATCTCCTGGTAGGAGGAGTTCAGCAGGAGGTGCTCGCCGCCCACGTCGGTGTTGTCGTACAGGCTCAGCGCGGGCTCGCCGCGGAAGGTGACGGGCTCCAGGTTCATGTACGGGCCCGGCTTCCACCACACCGGCTCCCCGGCGTTGTCGTAGATCGCCGCGCCCGCGAGGTCGCCGCCGACCGGGGCCGGGGTGGTCAGGAGCACGCCGCCGTCCTCGCGGCCGGTGGTCGTCGT
>NZ_JACBXC010001339.1 GCF_013870535.1 Streptomyces phytophilus
ATCGCGGCGCTGCCGCCGGCGCAGGGGTCGTGGGAGTAGGTCCGTACGGGCGGGAACCGCGCACCGGCGCGCGGTGTACTCCCGGCTGTGATGTGCTGGGTACGTTTACGGCCACCGTCTGCCTGAGGAGAACCGTCCCGTGAGAGCCCGCGCCGTCGTCGCCTTCCGGCTGGCAGCCGCCGCCGCACTCGTGCTCGCCGCCGGCTGCTCGTCGGGGGGCGACGACAGCTCCGCGGGCGCGGCCGAGGAGTCGTCCCCCGCTGCCCCCGCCGGCAGCGGCGGCTCCGGCGAGCAGGGCTCGCCGCCGCCGGACAAGGGCTCCGCGAAGGTCGTCGGCACCGTCGCCGAGAACCTGGAGACGCCGTGGGGCCTGGCGGAGCTGCCCGGTGGCGACCTGCTGGTCTCCTCCCGCGACAGCGGCACCGTCTACCACGTGGCCGCGAAGGACGGGAAGGTCACCGAGGCGGGCGAGGTCCCCGGCGTGCAGCGCGCCCCGGGCAACGAGGGTGGCCTGCTGGGGCTCGCCCTCGGCGCCGACGAGATGGTCTACGCGTACTTCACGTCCGACAGCGACAACCGCATCGTACGGATGACGTACGACTCGGACGGGCCCGAGGGCAACCGGCTGGGCGCGCCGGACACCGTCTTCCGCGGCATCCCCAAGGGCGGCCGGCACAACGGCGGCCGGATCGCGTTCGGCCCGGACAAGATGCTCTACGCCGGCACCGGAGAGGCCGGCGATCCGGCCCTGGCGCAGGACCGGGAGTCGCTGGGCGGCAAGATCCTGCGGATGACGCCGGACGGCGAGCCCGCGCGCGGCAACCCCGACGCGGGGTCGGTGGTGTACTCGTACGGCCACCGCAACGTGCAGGGGCTGGCCTGGGACGACGACAAGCGGCTGTGGGCGGCGGAGTTCGGCGACCAGAAGTGGGACGAGCTGAACCTGATCGAGCCCGGCAAGAACTACGGCTGGCCGCAGGCGGAGGGCAAGGAGGGCCGGGAGGGCATGGTCGACCCCGTCGTGCAGTGGGCCACCCCGGACGCCTCGCCGAGCGGCATCGCGTTCGCGGACGGGTCGATCTGGATGGCGTCGCTGCGCGGCGAGCGGCTGTGGCGGATCCCGCTGGACGGCACGAAGGCGGCGGCGGACCCGCAGGCGTTCCTCGACGGCGAGTACGGGCGGCTGCGCACGGTGCAGCGGGCGTCGGACGGCGATCTGCTGCTGATGACCAACGAGACGGATCTGCGCGGCACGCCGGAGAAGGGCGACGACCGCATCCTGCGGGTGGAGGTCAGCTGAGGCGGCGTACGCGGGGGCGCGCGGCAGGACCCGGACAGCTACCGCCGGACTCGCCCGCCGCCGGCCGCGGCACGGCGGAGCGGCGCCCTCTCACCCGCCCTCGAACAACCGCAGCCGGTGCGCCACCGCCGCCGCCTCACCCCGGGCCGCCACCCCCAGCTTCGCCAGGATGTTGGACACGTGCACACTCGCCGTCTTCGGCGAGATGAACAGCTCGTCCGCGATCTGCCTGTTGCTCCGGCCCGCCGCCACCAGCCGCAGCACGTCGGCCTCCCGCGCCGTCAGGCCCAGC
>NZ_JACBXC010000134.1 GCF_013870535.1 Streptomyces phytophilus
GCCCGGAGGAGACGGACGACGACACGGCGGCCCTGGTCACCGTCGCCGCGAGCCACGTGGAGTCCGACCGCGCCCTCGCCTTCCTCGCCCGCTACGCCACCCACCCCTCGCTGGAGGTCCGCCGGCAACTCGCCTGGGCCTGGCGCCGTTTCGACACCGACGAGTACGCCGACGAGGTCATCGCCCGCCTCGACCCCGAGCGACTGTTCTTCACGGTCACCTCCGGTGCCGAGGTACGGGCCCTGCACCGCCTGGGCAGCCGCCCCATGGTCGAGGTCCGCGGCTCCCTGCCCCCGGCCGAGCTGCGTGCGGGGCTCGCCGGGACCCGGCTCACCGAGCTGATCGTCCGCGAGGAACATGCACTCACGGACCTGGACTTCCTGCGCGGCCAGCGCGAGATGCGCTACCTGCGGCTCACCAACTGCGTCTACCTCCGCGACGCCTCGGCGCTGGCCGGGCTGCCGCTGCACACCCTGATCCTCGATACGGTGCCGCTCATCGCCGATTCCGTACCCGAACTGCTCGCCGCCCTCCCGCGGTTGGAGCACCTGTCGCTCTCACCGGAGCGCCAGCGCCCGCTGGATCTCGCCGCGCTGCCGGAGCTGCCGCAGTTGCTGACGCTCAACCTGCTGACCGGCCACACCTCCGACCTGCGCCCCCTGGGCAGGCACGCCGAGCTGAGGTATCTCTACCTGGGCTGGCGGCACGAGCGCTCCGCCGACGACTGGCCGGCGCTGGCCGCGCTCCCGCGTCTCGAAGGGCTACGGTGCCGGCCGGACCTGCTCGCCGTCGCCCCCGCCGACGCCACGCTGCCCGCCGTCACCTTCCTCGGCCTGATCGACGACCGGCCCACCGGCGCACGCGACCTGGCCCGCATTCCGCCGCTCTTCCCGCAGCTCGACCACCTCGTGCTCGACCTGCCACCGGGCAACAGCCCGCTGAACCTCTCCCCGCTCGCCGGACTCGGCTCCCTGCGCGAGGTCTCCCTGCGCCCGCACATGAGAAACCTCCACGCCGGGCTCCCGCCCCACGTGGAGGTCACCTACCTCGCCGACTGAGCCGCAGGCTCAGCCCCGCTTCTTCTTCGGCTTCCACACCACCAGCGCACTCGTCTGCTGCACCTGCTGGTACGGCACCAGGTCCCGCCGGTACGACGCATGCACCTGCGCCTCCCGCTGCGCCATCGCCGACGCCGCGCCGTCCACCGCGTCCGTCAGCTCCGCCACCTTCGCCTGCAGCGCCGCGACCTGCGTCTCCAGCTCGATGATCCGCTTGATCCCGGCCAGGTTGATGCCCTCGTCCTGGCTCAGCGCCTGCACCTGCCGCAGCAGCGCGATGTCCCGCGCCGAGTACCGCCGGCCGCGCCCGGCCGTGCGGTCCGGGGAGACCAGGCCGAGGCGGTCGTACTGGCGGAGGGTCTGGGGGTGCAGGCCCGAGAGTTCGGCGGCTACGGAGATGACGTAGACCGGCGTCTCCTCGGTCAGCTCGTACGGGTTGCGGCCGCGCGGGCCGCCGCCTCCGCCGTTTCTGCCGTTCATCGTCGTCAAGCTCCCTTCGCGGCCTTGAACAGCTCCGCGCGCGGGTCCTCGCCCGCGGTCGCCTCCCGGTACGACTCCAGCGACTCGCGCGCCGTGCCGTCCGTCTCCTTCGGCACCGTCACCTCGACGGTGACGAGCAGGTCCCCGCGCGTGCCGTCCTTGCGGACGGCGCCCTTGCCGCGGGCGCGCATCGTACGTCCGTTGGGTGTGCCCGGCGGCAGCTTCAGGGTGACCGGCGGGCCGCCGAGCGTGGGCACCTTGATCTCGCCGCCGAGGGCCGCCTCCGGGAACGAGACGGGGACCGTCACCAGCAGGTTGTCGCCCTTGCGGCCGAAGACCGGGTGGCCGTCGACGTGCACGACGACGTACAGGTCGCCGCCGGGGCCGCCGCGTTCGCCCGGGCCGCCCTTGCCGCGCAGCCGTATGCGCTGCCCGTCCTGCACCCCCGCGGGGATGCGGACCTGCATCGTGCGGGACGACTTGGCGCGGCCGCTGCCCTTGCAGACGTCGCAGGGGTCCTGGGCGATGAGCCCGCGGCCCTTGCAGTCCACGCACGGGTCGGTGAGCGAGAAGCCGCCACCGCCGCCGCGGGAGACCTGGCCGGTGCCCACGCAGGTCGGGCAGACCCGCGGGGAGCCGTTCTTGTCGCCGGTGCCGGCGCATGTCTTGCAGGGGGCCGACGACGACATCCGCAGCGGGACCGTGGCGCCCTCGATGGCCTCCGTGAAGCTGAGCGTGACCTCGGACTCGATGTCCTGGCCGCGGCGCGGCTGCGTACGCCCGCCGCCGCGGTTGAACAGCCCGCCGAAGACGTCGCCGAGACCGCCGCCGAAGCCGCCGGTGGTGGTCTGGCCGCCGGCCCCGCCGGCGCCGCCGGGGCCGGAGCCGCCGAAGAGGTCGCCGAGGTCGAAGTTGAACGAGCCGTTGCCGCCCGCGCCGGGGCCCGGGCGGAAGCCGCCGTTGCCGAAGAGGGCGCGCGCCTCGTCGTACTCCTTGCGCCGCTGGGGGTCGCCGAGCACGTCGTTGGCCTCGGAGACCTCCTTGAAGCGCTCCTCGGCCGCGGCGTCGCCCTTGTTCGCGTCCGGGTGGAACTGCCGGGCGAGCTTGCGGTACGCCTTCTTGATCTCGGCCTCGGTGGCGTCCTTCGGGACGCCGAGAACCTTGTAGTAGTCCTTCTCGATGAAGTCCTTGGTACTCATTCCCGGCGTCCCTCCTCTCGTCCTCCGGCGGCGGCTACGGCGTCACCCCTCGTCCGGGCCACCGCTGTCCGTCTCTCCCCTGCCGGACTCGCCCTTCGCGGATCCGGAGGCGTCGGGGCCGCCGGCGTCCGCGGCGCCGGCGGACTCCGGTCCGCCGTCGTCCGCGTCGGCCTGCTTCTCGTCCGGCTTCTCGCCTTCCTTGCCCTGCGACCCCGACGACGCCCCCGGCTGCGGCTCCGCCACGGCGACCCGCGCGGGGCGGATCGTGCGCTCGCCGATCCGATACCCAGGCTGGAGAATCTGCACGCACGTCGTCTCGGAGACATCCGGCGAGTAGCTGTGCATCAGCGCCTCGTGGATCAGCGGGTCGAAGGGCTCGCCCTCCTTGCCGAACTGCATGAGGCCCATCTTGGCCACGACGGTCTCCAGCGACTCGGCGACCGACTTGAACCCGCCGACCAGCTCCTCGTGGTCCCGGGCCCGGCCGATGTCGTCGAGCACGGGCAGCAGTTCGGTGAGCAGGTTCGCGTTCGCGACCTCCTTGACCGCGACCCGGTCCCGCTCCACCCGCCGGCGGTAGTTCTGGTACTCCGCCTGCAGGCGCTGCAGGTCCTTCGTCCGCTCGTCGAGCGCCTTGCGGGTCTCGTCCAGACGAGCCGCAAGCGGGCTGTTCGCGTCCCCGTTCCCGGCGGCGGCACCCGGCGCGGCGGGCGTGCTGCCCGCCCCGTCCGGGCCGCCCTGCTGTGCCTCCGCTGTCTTTGCGTCGGTGGGGACGTCGGGCTTCTCCTCGAAGCCCGGGGTCTCCTCCGTCACGCGGCACCGTCCTTGGGCTTGTCGTCGTCCACGATCTCGGCGTCGACGACGTCGTCGTCGGCACCGGCGGGCGCGTCCTTCTGCGCCTGCTGCGCGCCCTCGCCGCCGGCGGCGGCGGCGCCACCGGACGCCTGGGCGTCGGCGTAGAGCGCCTGACCGAGCTTCTGGCTGGTGGCCGCGGCCTTCTCCGTGGCCTCGCGGATCGCCGCGGCGTCCTCGCCCTTCAGCGCCTCCTTGAGGTCGGCGACCGCGGCCTCGACCTCGGACTTCACGTCGCCGGGCACCTTGTCCTCGTTGTCCTGGAGGAACTTCTCGGTGGTGTAGACGACCTGCTCGCCCTGGTTGCGGGTCTCGGCGGCCTCGCGGCGCTTGTGGTCCTCCTCCGCGTACTGCTCGGCGTCGCGCATCATGCGCTCGATGTCGTCCTTCGGCAGCGCGGAGCCGCCGGTGACGGTCATCTTCTGCTCCTTGCCCGTGCCGAGGTCCTTCGCGGCGACGTGCATGATGCCGTTGGCGTCGATGTCGAACGTGACCTCGATCTGCGGCACGTTCCGCGGGGCCGGCGGCAGGCCGGTCAGCTCGAACATGCCGAGCTTCTTGTTGTACGCGGCGATCTCGCGCTCGCCCTGGAAGACCTGGATCTGGACCGACGGCTGGTTGTCCTCGGCCGTGGTGAAGGTCTCGGAGCGCTTCGTCGGGATCGTGGTGTTGCGCTCGATGAGCTTGGTCATGATGCCGCCCTTGGTCTCGATACCGAGGGACAGCGGGGTGACGTCGAGCAGCAGGACGTCCTTGACCTCGCCCTTGAGGACGCCGGCCTGGAGGGCGGCGCCGACGGCGACGACCTCGTCCGGGTTGACGCCCTTGTTGGCCTCCTTGCCGCTGGTCAGCTCCTTGACCAGTTCGGCGACGGCCGGCATGCGGGTGGAGCCGCCGACGAGGACCACGTGGTCGATCTCGCCCAGGTCGATGCGGGCGTCCTTGATGACATTGTGGAACGGCGTCTTGCAGCGCTCCAGGAGGTCCTGGGTGAGCTGCTGGAACTGCGCCCGGGTCAGCTTCTCGTCGAGGTGCAGCGGGCCCTCGGCGGAGGCGGTGATGTAGGGCAGGTTGATCGTCGTCTCGGAGGACGAGGACAGCTCGATCTTCGCCTTCTCGGCGGCCTCGCGGAGGCGCTGGAGCGCCATCTTGTCCTTGGCGAGGTCCACGCCGTGGCCGTTGTGGAACTGCTTGACCAGGTAGTCGACGACGCGCTGGTCCCAGTCGTCGCCGCCGAGGTGGTTGTCGCCGTTGGTGGCCCGGACCTCCACGACGCCCTCGCCGATCTCCAGCAGGGAGACGTCGAAGGTGCCGCCGCCGAGGTCGAAGACCAGGATGGTCTGGTCTTCCTTCTCCATGCCGTAGGCGAGGGCCGCGGCGGTCGGCTCGTTGACGATGCGCAGGACATTGAGGCCCGCGATCTCGCCGGCCTCCTTGGTCGCCTGGCGCTCGGAGTCGTTGAAGTACGCCGGGACGGTGATGACCGCGTCGGTCACCTTCTCGCCCAGGTACGCCTCCGCGTCCCGCTTCAGCTTCTGCAGGATGAACGCGGAGATCTGCTGCGGCGTGAACTCCTTCTCGTCGATCGGCTGCTTCCAGTCGGTGCCCATGTGGCGCTTGACCGACCGGATGGTCCGCTCGACGTTGGTGACCGCCTGGCGCTTCGCCACCTCGCCGACGAGCACCTCGCCGTTCTTGGCGAAGGCGACGACGGACGGCGTGGTCCTGGCGCCCTCGGCGTTGGTGATGACGCTGGGTTCACCGCCCTCGAGAACACTGACGACAGAGTTCGTCGTGCCCAGGTCGATGCCGACCGCACGTGCCATGTTGTCTATCCTCCGGACTCGGATGCTCTGCCTTGAGCTGGTCAGGCTCAAGAGTGCCATGGCGACCGCCCCGGGCGCAATTCACCTGAGTCAGCTCGACTCAGGTTTTGTGCGTCCATGCAGGTGGGAACTGGTTTTCGGGCTACGGGACGGAGCCCCCGGCGGCGCCGGGGGCGCGACGTACGTCACCGGCCGGGCGGCTTCAGAGGGCCGGGGGCGCCCGGGTACCCTCAGGCGGGGAAGCGATAAGTTACCGCTTAGTAGTAGCTGGGTAGGCCGGGTACAGGGCATGTAGCGGGCACGTACGCAGCAGGCACGCAGCACGCACCCAGCAGTTGCAGACACGCAGAGCAGACACGCAGAGCAGACTGGCCGAGGAGCCCTCCATGCAGCTCGCCGCCATCGTCGTATCGCTGGTGATCACCGCGGTCGGGACCGCGCTCTTCGCGCGCGCCATCGGGCAGATCATCAGCTTCGTCAAGCTCGGCAAGCCCATCCCCGCGGGCAGCCGCACGAACGACCCGCTCGCGCGCAGCATCACCCTGACCAGGGAGTTCCTCGGCCACACCCGGATGAACCGGTGGGGCGTCATCGGTTTCGCCCACTGGTTCGTCGCCATCGGCTTCCTCACCCTGGTGCTGACCCTCGTCAACGCCCTGGGGCAGCTGTTCGTCGCCGACTGGCTGCTGCCGGTGATCGGCGACTGGATCGTGTACGAGGTGTACGTCGAGTTCCTGGCGCTGATGACGACGCTCGGCATCCTCACGCTCATCGTGATCCGGCAGCTGAGCCTGCCGTCGAAGGCCGGCCGCAAGTCGCGCTTCACGGGCTCCACGATGTGGCAGGCGTACTTCGTCGAGTACGTCATCCTCGTCATCGGCATCTGCATCCTGGTGCTGCGCGGGCTGGAGGGCTCGCTGCACCACGATGGGGGTACCGCCCAGGCCGGAGGCTCTGGGGGAGGGTACGAGGCCGCGTACTTCGTGTCGTACCCGGTCACCGCCGCGGTCGACGGGCTGAGCACCGGCGCCGTACAGAACCTCGTCTACCTCGTCGCGATGATCAAGATCTCGGTCTCCTTCATCTGGGCGACCGTCCTCGGCCTCAACTTCACCATGGGCGTGGCCTGGCACCGCTTCCTGGCCTTCCCCAACATCTGGTTCAAGCGCAACGCCGACGGCGCGACCGCCCTCGGCGCGCTCCAGCCGATGGTCTCCGGCGGCAAGCCCATCGACTTCGAGACCGTCTTCGACGACGAGGACGGCGAGGAGGCGGTCTTCGGCGTCAGCCAGGTCGAGCACTTCTCCTGGAAGGGCATCCTCGACTTCTCCACCTGCACGGAGTGCGGGCGCTGCCAGTCGCAGTGCCCGGCCTGGAACACCGGCAAGCCGCTGTCGCCCAAGCTGCTCGTCATGTCGCTGCGCGAGCACGCCGCCGCCAAGGCCCCGTACCTGCTCGCCGGCGGCGGCAAGACGGCCGAGGGCGAGGAGAAGGCCACCGCGGAGCAGCTCGCGGACGTACCGGCCGAGGCGCTCGCCGAGGCGGAGCGCGCGCTGATCGGCACCGCGGCGGAGCAGGGCGTCATCGACCCCGACGTGCTGTGGTCCTGCACCACCTGCGGCGCGTGCGTCGAGCAGTGCCCCGTCGACATCGAGCACGTCGACCACATCGTCGACATGCGCCGCTACCAGGTGATGATCGAGAGCTCGTTCCCGTCCGAGGCGGGCACGATGCTGAAGAACCTGGAGAAGAAGGGCAACCCCTGGGGGCTGGCCAAGAAGCAGCGGCTGGAGTGGACCAAGGAGCTGGCGGCGGACACGGGCATCGAGATCCCGGTCGTCGGCAAGGACGTCGAGGACCTCTCCGAGGTCGACTACCTGTACTGGGTCGGCTGCGCGGGTGCGCTGGAGGACCGGGCGAAGAAGACCACCAAGGCGTTCGCGGAGCTGCTGCACATCGCCGGGGTGAAGTTCGCGATCATGGGCGGCGACGAGAAGTGCACCGGCGACTCGCCGCGGCGCCTGGGCAACGAGTTCCTCTTCCAGCAGTTGGGCGAGGAGAACGTCGCCATGCTCAACACGGCGTTCGGCGCTGAGTCGGAGAGCGGCTCCGCCGCGGGCTCGGACGAGGCCGAGAAGGCGAAGAAGAAGATCGTCGCCACCTGCCCGCACTGCTTCAACACCATCGCCAACGAGTACCCGCAGCTCGGCGGCCACTACGAGGTCGTCCACCACACGCAGTTGCTCCAGCACCTCGTGGACGAGGGCCGGCTGGTCCCGGTGACGCCGGTCGAGGGGATCATCACGTACCACGACCCCTGCTACCTGGGCCGGCACAACAAGGTCTACACGCCGCCGCGCGAGATCATCGCCAAGGTCCCGGGCGTACGGAACGAGGAGATGCACCGGCACAAGGAGCGCGGCTTCTGCTGCGGCGCGGGCGGCGCGCGCATGTGGATGGAGGAGCGCATCGGCAAGCGGATCAACGACGAGCGCGTGGACGAGGCGCTGTCGCTGAACCCGGACATTCTGTCCACGGCGTGCCCTTTCTGCCTCGTGATGCTTACGGACTCCGTAAACGGCAAGAAGAACGCGGGAACGGCAAAGGAGTCGCTGGCCGTCGTGGACGTGGCGCAGCTCCTGCTGGACTCGGTGAGGACGCCGGCGGAGGAGCCGCCCGCGGACGGCGCCGGGGCGGTGGAGAGCGAGCCGGAGCCGCAGCCGGCGACGTAGGGGGACGCAGGGGGGACGCAGAGGGACGCAGCAGGAGACGGACCCGGCAGGGAGCGGTACGCGGCGCCGGCGGCGGCACCGCGGCACACCACAGGCAACCCCCCACGGCGGCCGGCCCCGTGAGCCATACGGGGCCGGCCGTGGGGTATTGGCGCAAGCGTTGGTACAACCATCGCCGGGCGAGGCGTGTCGTATGACGCGGGAATGAACGCAACCCGCTCGTCGACCGCCACCGGAAGGACCCCCCATGCGCATGCGCACCCTCGCCGCGTTGACCGCCTGCCTCGCCACCGCCGGCACGGCGGCCGTCGCCGCCCCGGCGACGGGAGCGGAGGAGGGGGGTGCCACGGCTCGTACGGCATCCGCCGCCGCGGACTCCGCCGACGCCTCAGCCGTCTCCGCCGTCTCCGCCGCCGACGCCCGTGCCGTACGGGCCGACTTCGACGGCGACGGCTACGACGACCTCGCCACCGGCGCCCCCGGCGGCAAGGTCTCCGGCCAC
Organism: Streptomyces phytophilus; assembly: GCF_013870535.1. GTDB lineage: Bacteria > Actinomycetota > Actinomycetes > Streptomycetales > Streptomycetaceae > Streptomyces > Streptomyces phytophilus. Next base: position 8,650 of record NZ_JACBXC010000134.1, read on the forward strand.
ACCGAGGCCGGCTACGTCCTCGTCAGCTACGGCTCCGCGGACGGCGTCGCCGCCCCCGCGTCCA
>NZ_JACBXC010001340.1 GCF_013870535.1 Streptomyces phytophilus
CGCGTCCGACTCCGCCATGTGGTGCAGCGAACGGCGCACCAGCTCCTCGACCTTCACGGTTTGACCTCCGTCAACTGCTGTTCGCGTACGGGTTCCGGGGTGCCGGGCGGGTCGAGGGCAAGGGAGGCCAGCTCCGGGGACATGGCGCGCAGCTTGTCCAGCGAACGCCGCGTGGTGCTGCGCACGGTGCCCACGGAGCAGCCGAGGAGGGCGGCGACCTCGCCCTCCGGCAGGTCCTCGTAGTAGCGCAGCACGAGCATGGTGCGCTGCCTCGTGGTCAGCCGGCGCAGCGCCCGCGCCATCACGATCCGCAGCTCCGCGTCGTGCACGGGGTCGCCGCCGGCCGCCGCCCTGCCAGGTTCCGGCGGCTCGGCGACGACCTGCTCGCGGGATCGCCAGCGCAGCCGCCAGCGGCTGATCTGCTGGCGGTAGAGCACCTGGCGGACGTACGCCTCCGGCTCGTCGATGCGCTGCCAGCGCCCCGCCGCCTTGATCAGCGCGTTCTGCAGCAGGTCCTCCGCGGCGCCGCGGTCACCGCCGCTCAGCAGCAGTGCGGTCCTGAACAGCACACCGGACCTGGACTCCACGAACTCGTGGAATCCGGCCTCGCTTGCCGCGTCCATCTGCCCTTGCCCCTCCCTCGTCCGGGGTCACCCTGCCCCTGTAGACGCCTCCCGCGTGCCGCCGCTATGCCTCGGGATGCGAAAAACCCGCCGCGCACGGCGACATGCCGTGCGCGGCGGGCTCGTGCGGGGCCCGGGAGGCGGATCCGGGGGTACGAACCGGCCGCCCCGCGTCAGTCGTTGGCGTGCAGCGCGGCGTTCAGCCCGCCCCACGAGCCGGAGCGCTGGCGGGCCTCGACCGCGCCGGTGGTGGAGTTGCGCAGGAACAGCAGGTTGCTCGCGCCGGACAGCTCGCGGGCCTTGACCACGGCGCCGTCCGGCAGCGCGACCTTCGTGCCGGCGGTGACGTACAGGCCGGCCTCGACGATGCAGTCGTCGCCCAGCGAGATGCCGATGCCGGCCTGGGCGCCCAGCAGGCAGCGCTCGCCGAGGGAGATGACGTCCTTGCCGCCGCCGGAGAGCGTGCCCATGATCGAGGCGCCGCCGCCGACGTCCGAGCCGTCGCCGACGACGACGCCGGCGGAGATCCGGCCCTCGACCATGGACGTGCCGAGGGTGCCGGCGTTGAAGTTGACGAACCCCTCGTGCATGACGGTGGTGCCGGCGGCGAGGTGCGCGCCGAGGCGGACGCGGTCGGCGTCGCCGATGCGGACGCCGGCGGGCAGCACGTAGTCGACCATGCGCGGGAACTTGTCGAGGTGGCTGACCTGGAGGTGCTGCCCGGCGGCGCGGACCGCGAGCCGCACCTCCTCGATCCGGTCGGCGGGCACGGGGCCGTGGGAGGTCCAGGCGACGTTGGCCAGGAGGCCGAAGACGCCGTCGAGGTTCTGCCCGTGCGGGCGGACCAGCCGGTGGCTGAGCAGGTGCAGCCGCAGGTACACGTCGTGGGCGTCGGCCGGCTTCTCCTGCAGCGAGGAGATCACCGTGCGCACCGCGACGACCTCCACCCCCCGCCGCGGGTCGGGGC
>NZ_JACBXC010001341.1 GCF_013870535.1 Streptomyces phytophilus
GCGCGGCGGCGCCGAAGAGGTTCGCGGTCCGGATCTCATCGGTTTCATGCATAACTCATGCATAAGCTGCTCGGTGCCCGACGTCAACCGGTGGCGCGCCACCGACCGGGGGAGAAGGACGTACCGGAACTGCGGGCGGACCCGCGCGCTACAGGACCGGGAGGCTCTTGCGCAGCTCGAAGGCCGTGACCTCCGAGCGGTACTCCTCCCACTCCTGCTTCTTGTTCCGCAGGAAGAAGTCGAAGACGTGCTCGCCGAGGGTCTCCGCGCAGATCTCGCTGCGCTCCATCAGCCCGATCGCCTCGCCGAGGTTCTGCGGCAGCGGCTCGATGCCCATCGCGCGCCGCTCCGCGTCGGTCAGCGCCCACACGTCGTCCTCGGCGCCCGGCGGCAGCTCGTAGCCCTCCTCGACGCCCTTCAGGCCGGCGGCCAGCAGCATCGCGTACGCCAGGTAGGGGTTGCAGCCGGAGTCGATGGAGCGGACCTCGATGCGGGTGGAGCCGGTCTTGCCCGGCTTGTAGAGGGGGACGCGGACGAGGGCGGAGCGGTTGTTGTGGCCCCAGCAGATGTACGACGGCGCCTCCCCGCCCGCGCCGGCGGTGCGCTGGGAGCCGCCCCAGATGCGCTTGTACGAGTTGACCCACTGGTTGGTCACCGCGGAGACCTCCGCGGCGTGGCGCAGCAGCCCGGCGATGAAGGAGCGGCCGACCTTCGAGAGCTGGAACTCCGAGCCCGACTCGTGGAAGGCGTTGCGGTCGCCCTCGAAGAGCGACAGGTGGGTGTGCATCCCGGAGCCCGGGTACTCCGAGAACGGCTTCGGCATGAACGTCGCCTGCACGCCCTGCTCCAGCGCCACCTGCTTCATGATCAGCCGGAACGTCATGATGTTGTCGGCGGTCGCCAGCGCGTCCGCGTAGCGCAGGTCGATCTCCTGCTGGCCCGGGGCGCCCTCGTGGTGCGAGAACTCCACCGAGATGCCCATCGACTCCAGCATCGTGATCGCCTGCCGGCGGAAGTCCATGCCGACGTTCTGCGGGGTGTGGTCGAAGTAGCCCGAGTTGTCGGCGGGCAGCGGGCGGCTGCCGTCGACCGGCTTCTCCTTCAGCAGGAAGAACTCGATCTCGGGGTGGGTGTAGAAGGTGAAGCCCAGGTCGGAGGTCTTCGCGAGGATCCGCTTCAGCACGTACCGCGGGTCGGCGAAGGACGGTGAGCCGCCGGGCATGAGGATGTCGCAGAACATCCGTGCCGTGCCGGGGGTCTCCGCGCGCCACGGCAGCACCTGGAACGTGCCGGGGTCGGGCTTGGCGAGCATGTCCGACTCGTGCACCCGGGCGAAGCCCTCGATGGCGGAGCCGTCGAAGCCGATGCCCTCGTCGAACGCCTGCTCCAGCTCGGCGGGGGCGACGGCGACGGACTTCAGGAAGCCCAGCACGTCGGTGAACCACAGCCGCACGAACCGGATGTCGCGCTCCTCCAGGGTCCGGAGCACGAACTCCTGCTGCTTCTCCATGGTCCACATCCTCGCAGGTGATTCGATGGCGCGGGCGCGAGCCCTCAGTATCACGGTAGGGAGTTTCCGCCGCGTTT
>NZ_JACBXC010001342.1 GCF_013870535.1 Streptomyces phytophilus
GGCACCACGCCGCGCGGATGCCGCTCCACGAGGCTGAGGCCGACCTCCCGCTCCAGCCGCTTGACGTGCTGGCTCACGGCCGACTGCGTACAGCCCAGCTCCCGCGCCACCGCGCTCAGGCTCCCCGCCCGGCACACGGCGACGAACACCCGCAGGTCGTCCAGAGTCATGGGCGTCAAGCTAACCCTTGGAGACGCCCAAGGACACCCGAGGATTGACTTGGACGGATCGCCGCGCCCACGATGACCACGATCTTCCCTGTACGCCCCCTACCCGACCGCCCTGCCCGACCGCCCCGCCCGACCCGGGCACAACGGCCCACCCGAGGGACCGACCTACGGAACGAGGACGCCGCCGTGGAACCGCTCGAAGCCGCCGCGCTCGCCGGCGCCGGACTCGTCGCCGGCGGCATGAACGCGGTCGTCGGCTCCGGCACGCTCATCACCTTCCCGACGCTCCTCGCCCTCGGCTACCCGCCGGTCCTCGCGAACGTCTCCAACACCGTCGGCCTCGTCCCCGGCGTCGCCGGCGCCGTCTACGGCTACCGCCGCGAACTCCGCGGCCAGCGCCGCCGCATACTGCGCTTCGGCACCGCCTCCCTCATCGGCGGCCTGGCCGGCGCGCTGCTCCTCCTGCAACTGCCCGCCGAGGCGTTCCAGACAGTGGTCCCCGTCCTGATCCTGACGGCCTGCGCCCTGGTCCTCCTCCAGCCCGTCCTCAGCCGCCGCCTCGCCGCGCGCAGCGACGACGACGACTCGGACGGCGGCACCCCGATGTGGGTCGGCGTCCTCGGCACGGGCGTCTACGGCGGCTACTTCGGCGCCGCGCAGGGCGTCATCCTCATGGGCCTGTTCGGCACCTTCGTCCGCGACGACCTGCAGCGCCTCAACGCCGTCAAGAACGTCCTGGCCGCCCTCGTCAACGGGGTGGCGTCGATCGTGTTCATCATCGTCACCGACGTCGACTGGACGGCGGCCGGCATCATCGCCACCGGGTCCACGCTGGGCGGCTTCCTCGGCGCCCACCTGGGCCGGAAGCTCACCCCCGCGCTGATGCGCACGATCATCGTCACCGTCGGCACCACCGCCGCCCTCACCATGATCATCCGCTGACGGCGGGCGTCCACGGGCGGCCCGGAGTCCTACGCCCCGGCCGAGGCGCCCTTTAGCCGAACACCCGGTCCAGGACCGCCGCTATGCCGTCCTCGTCGTTCGACCCGGTCGTCTCGTCGGCGACCGCGACCAGCTCCGGGTGCGCCCCCGCCATCGCCACCCCGCGGCCGGCCCAGCGGAACATCGGTATGTCGTTCGGCATGTCCCCGAACGCGATCGTCTCCGCGCCCCTGACGCCGAGCCGGCGCGCCGCGACAGACAGGCCCGTGGCCTTGCTCAGCCCGAGCGGCAGCACCTCGACGGTGTCGGCGCCGGCGAGGACGACCTCGACGAGGCCGCCGACCGTCTCGCGGGCCGCTGCCGTCAGCGCGTCGTCGTCCAGCGCGGGGTGCTGGAGGTAGAGCTTGCCGATCGGCTGGGCCCACAGCTCGGCGCGCTCCGCCACCCGCCGGACCGGCAGGTCCTCCCGGGCC
>NZ_JACBXC010001343.1 GCF_013870535.1 Streptomyces phytophilus
GGCTCACGTCGTACCCGCCCGGCCGCGCCGGCGCGCTGCGCGCCCTGCACCGCGAGGGCAGGCTGTTCGTGCTGATGCTGCACGAGGACCCGGTGCTCCGCACGGAGGCGCGGGCCGTCTTCGACGACGTCGCCGAGCCGGCGGACCGGGAGCGGTTCGCGAGGTACGAGGCGCTGCGGCTGGGCACCTGGGGGCGGCTGGTGCGCAAGTTCAAGCGCCGCTAGCCGGACGGGCGTGCGGCGGGCACGCGGCTCGCATACGGCAGGCGGTGCGGCAGGCGGTGCGGCAGGCGGTGCGGCGCGAACGATCGTACGCGGCCCGTTGACGCCCCGCACCGCAGCCCTTACATTCCGGACGTCTGATGTCCGATGCCTCCGCCCCGAAGTGGAGGTATCCCGTGCGAACCACCCTGTCCGCCAAGCTCGCCGCGCTCCTCGCGGCCGGCTCCGTCCTCGCCGGCGGCTTCGCCCCGGCCGCCGCCCGGGAGGGCCGCGACCCGGCACCCGCGGCCCGCCCCGCGCTCTTCGAGACCACCGACCTGGCCGTCTCCGGCGACGGCGCGCACACGTACCGCATCCCCGCCCTCGACGTGCTCCCCGACGGCACGCTCGTCGCCGCATACGACCGCCGCAACGACAGCGCCGCCGACCTGCCCTGCGACCTCGACGTCATGGTCCGGCGCAGCACCGACAAGGGCCGCACCTGGAGTGCCCCGCAGGTCGTCGCCGACTACGGCGGCGGGGTGGGCGCCGGCGACCCCAGCCTCATCGTCGACCGCGACACCGGCCGCGTCTTCCTCTTCCACGCCTACGGCCCGAAGGGCATCGGCTTCTCCAACTCCGGCCCCGGCAACGCCGACGACTCCACCACGACCCTGCACGCCGACTACAGCTACTCCGACAACGGCGGCCGCACCTGGCGCCAGCGCCGCATCACCGAGGACATCAAGGACCCGTCCTGGCTGGGCATGTTCGCCTCCTCCGGCACCGGCATCCAGCTCTCCTCCGGCCGCCTGCTCCAGCAGTACGCGTACCGCGGTGCCGACGGCGGCATCCGGGCCGTCAGCGCGTACAGCGACGACCACGGCGCGACGTGGCGGGCGGGCGAGCCGGTCGGGCCGCTCATGGACGAGAACAAGACCGTCGAGCTGGCCGACGGGCGCGTCATGCTCAACAGCCGCACCGCGAGCGCCGACACGCGCCTGGTCGCGTACTCCGACGACGGCGGCATCACCTACGGCACGCCCGTACCGGACGACGAGCTGATCGACCCGACGAACAACGCGGCCATCCTGCGCTACGACGCCGACGCCCCGCGCACCGCCCCGCGGGCGCACTGGCTGCTGTTCAGCAACACGGCGAGCACCACCGCCCGGCGCAACCTCACCGTGCGGATGTCCTGCGACGACGGGCGGAGCTGGCCCGTCTCGCGGGTCGTGGAGCCCGGCGAAGCCGCGTACTCCACCCTGGCCCGGCTGAACGACGGGACCTTCGGGCTGCTCTACGAGAGCGGCCCGTACCGCACGATCACCTTCGCCCGCTTCGACGACACCTGGCTCGGCGCCGACTGCCGCGGGCGGCACCCC
>NZ_JACBXC010001344.1 GCF_013870535.1 Streptomyces phytophilus
CAGCAGCGTCAGCAGCCGGTACGGCACGAGCTGGACGACCACGTGGACGCCGCCGACACGCAGCTCCAGAAAGGGACGCGCGGTGGGGGGAGCGGGGCATCGGGCATGGCGGGCTTCTCCGTTCGCGGCGGGAGTCCCGTCAGGCTCACCCGGATTGTCGACAATCTCGGCGACGCGAGGCAGGGCAGCGGATCCTTCTCCGCTCCTCGGTGAAGCGGCACGTCGAGCCCGATTGCAGAGCGGGATCCGCCGGGAGGGCGGGCTCAGAACGCCGACAGCAGGGCTTCCTCGTCCAGTTCGGCGCCCGGGCCGCTGCCGGGCAGCGCCAGTTCGTACCAGACCGTCTTGCCGCGGTGCGTGCGCCTGCTGCCCCAGTTCTGGCTGAGCATGCTGACGAGTTGCAGCCCGCGCCCGCCCTCGTCGGTGTCCCGGGCGCGGCGGCGGCGCGGCTGGACCAGGTTGCTGTCCCACACCTCGCACACCAGCGTGCGGCCCAGCAGCAGCCGGAGCCGTATCTCGGGCTCGCCGCCGCCGCTGCGACCGCCTTCGCCGTGCCGGAGCGCGTTCGTCACCAGCTCGCTGACCAGCAGCTCGGTGGTGTCGATCAGCGGTTCCAACTGCCAGGTGGCCAGCTGCGTACGGGCGTGTTCGCGGGCGAGCGCGACCGAGCGGGGTTCCGCGGGCAGCAGCCAGTCGCCGACGGTGTCGGCGGGCAGTCCGCGGATACGGGCCATCAACAGGGCGATGTCGTCCTCTCCGTGCCGGGTGTAGAGCGTGTCGAGTACGTGGTCGCAGACGTCCTCAAGCGGCTGCGCGGGGTCGCAGAGCGACTTGCGGAACTCCTCAAGGCCCTCGTCCAGGCCGTGGTCGCGGGACTCCACGAGGCCGTCGGTGTAGAGCGCGAGGAGGGCGCCGTCCGGCAGCTCGACATCGACCTCCTCGAACGGCTCGCCGCCGACGCCGAGCGGCATCCCGGCGGGCACCTCCAGCAGCAGCGGCGGCTCGCCGGGCTCGACCACGACGGGCGGCAGGTGGCCGGCGTTGGCGAAGGTGCAGCGCCGGGTGACCGCGTCGTAGACGACGTAGACGCAGGTGGCGAGGTAGACCTCATCGGAGACGCCGCCGAGGCCGCCGGCGATCTCGTCCAGCGCGGCGAGCACTTCGGCCGGCTCCAGGTCGAGCATGGCGAGGGTGCGTACGGCGGTGCGCAGTTCGCCCATCGCGACGGCGGCCCGCAGGCCGCGGCCCATGACGTCGCCGACGACGAGCGCGGTGCGGTGGCCGGGCAGCTCGATGACGTCGAACCAGTCGCCGCCGACCTCGGTGGCGGTGTTGCCGGGCAGATAGCGGCAGGCGATGTCCAGGCCCGCGGCCTCAGGGTCGCCGGGCGGGAGCAGGCTGCGCTGGAGGATGAGGGCGCGGGAGTGCTCGCGGCGGTAGAGGCGGGCGTTGTCGATGCAGACGGCGGCGCGGGCGGCGAGCTGCGCGGCGAGGGCGGCGTCGCGTTCGCCGAAGTCCTCGCTGCCGCGGGCGCGGGAGAACTGCACGAGCCCGACGAAGGTGTCCCCGGCGACCAGCGGCA
>NZ_JACBXC010001345.1 GCF_013870535.1 Streptomyces phytophilus
GCGCCGCCCCGGTGCGGCGGCGGCGCGCCGGTATCGTGAGCCGCATGGTCACGGACACCAGGGACGCCCAGCGCGGCGAGGAGATACTCGCCGTCTTCGACTCCGCATTCGGCGAGCTGCTCGCCGCCGATCCCGCCGCCTTCCGGCTCAAGTTCCGCAAGATGGCGGCCTCGGCGTTCGCCTTCTACCGCGGGACCGCCTGCCTCTACTACCACGACCTCGAAGCCGGCGAGCGCGGCGATCCGTTCCTGACCGAGCAGACCGGCCGGGTCTGGATCCACGGCGATCTGCACGCCGAGAACTTCGGCACGTACATGGACGCCAACGGCCGGCTCGTCTTCAACGTCAACGACTTCGACGAGGCGTTCGTCGGCCCGTTCACCTGGGACGTCAAGCGGCTGGCCGGTTCGCTGGCGCTCATCGGCTACACCAAGGCGCTCAGCGACGGGCAGATCACCGGCCTCGTCCGCGCGTACGCCGGGGCGTACCGCGAGCGCATCCGCGCGCTCGCCGCCGGCGCCAAGGACGACGAGGTGCCGCCCTTCACCCTCGACACCGCCACCGGACCGCTCCTGGGCGCGCTGCGCGCCGCCCGCGCGCACACCCGCTTCGGGCTGCTGGAGTCGATGACGGAGGTACGGGACTACGAGCGCCGCTTCACCTCCGGCGGCGGCGCCATCGAGCTGGACGCGGCCACGCGCGCGCGGGTGCTCGACGCCTTCGAGGGCTACCTGGAGACGCTGCCCTCCGGCGGCCGGGAGCGGCGCCCCGACGCGTACCGCGTAAAGGACGTCGTGGGCCGCCGCGGCATCGGCATCGGCAGCGCGGGGCTGCCGTCGTACAACATCCTCCTCGAAGGGCACAGCGACGCCCTGGAGAACGACATCGTCATCTACATGAAGCGCGGCCAGACCCCGGCGGTCGCGCGGCACGTCACCGACCCGGCGATCCGCGCCTACTTCCGCCACGAGGGACACCGCACGGTCATCTCGCAGCGCGCGCTGCAGGCCGCGTCCGACCCGTGGCTGGGCTGGACCGAGCTGGACGGGGCGGGTCAGCTGGTCGCGGAGGTGTCGCCGTACGCGGTGGACCTGGACTGGTCGGACATCGACGACCCGGAGCAGGCCGAGGCGGTCGTCGGCGACCTGGGCCGGGCCACCGCCACCATGCACGCGGCGGCGGACGTGGCGGAGAGCGGGCACTCGCTGGTGCCGTTCTCGACGGAGCGGGCGATCGACGCGGCGATCTCGGCGGACGCCGACGGGTTCACGGAGATGCTGGTGGACTTCGCGCACGACTACGGCGTACGGGCGCGGGCGGACCACCAGATCTTCGTCGACCTCTTCCGCAACGGGCGGATCTCCGGCCTCTGAGGAGGAGCCCGGAACGCGGCGGAGCACGGGCACAGGGCGCGTACGCGGACGGCGTGCGCGCCCTGACGTGTACGCGTCCCCTTGACATCATTATTGGTCTGGACCAACCTGTCCCACGCGCATCCCCCGCCAGGCCCCAACACCCCAAGCCGTGGAGGCAGTTGTGGACCGATTCCTGCGCTTCTCCAGACACCGCTCCCGCCGCAGCG
>NZ_JACBXC010001346.1 GCF_013870535.1 Streptomyces phytophilus
GTCGTCCCGCCGGTCGGTGTCCATGGGCTCAACTGTACGAGCCGCCCGAACCCCCTCGGACCTGCTCACCCGGCAGCGCCGCCCGGCCGGGGCAGCGTCCCCGACCGGTCCTCCATGACCTGCACGCTCGGCCCCTCCCGGCGCTCCGCGGGCTCCTTCTCCTCGTCGTCCCCGGAGAAGAGCACACCCGTCAGCGTCAGCACGATGACCACCGCCGCGACCGTGAACGCCACCGCGCCCGTCGCGATGCCGATGACCGCGTTGCGCCCCGCGCCGGTCCCTTCGCGCCGCGCGCGGCTGCGCGCGACCAGGCCGAACGCCCGCGCCGCCGGGCCGAGCAGCACCGAGAGGACCACGCCGTAGACCGTGGGCAGGAGGGTGACGCCGATGACGCCGCACACCATCGCCTTCGTGCCCGGACCGGCCGGTCCCCGCCGCGCCCCGGCGGCGGCCGGCGCCGGTGGACTGCTCGCCGCCATATCCGCTCCCTCCGCTCCCCTCGCGCCCCGCGCACGCGCGTTCGCACATGCTACGGAGCCGGGGCGGCGCCGTCAGTCCGTTGGCCTACCATGATGCGATGGCCGATCTCGACTCCTTCATCGCCGGTCTGCCGAAGGCCGAACTCCACGTCCACCACGTCGGCTCCGCGTCGCCCCGCATCGTCGCCGAACTCGCCGCGCGGCACCCGGACTCCACGGTGCCCGCGGACGCCGAGGCGCTCGCCGACTTCTTCACCTTCCGCGACTTCGCGCACTTCGTCGAGGTCTACCTGTCCGTCGTCGATCTCATCCGCACCCCGGACGACGTGCGCCTGCTGACGTACGAAATCGCGCGCGACATGGCGCGGCAGAGCATCCGCTACGCGGAGCTGACCGTCACGCCGTACAGCTCCACGAGCCGCGGCATCCCCGACCGCGCCTTCCTGGACGCCCTGGAGGACGCCCGGCGCAGCGCCGAGGCCGAGCTGGGCGTCGTGCTGCGCTGGTGCTTCGACATCCCCGGCGAGGCGGGGCTGGCGGCGGCCGAGGAGACGGCGCGGATCGCCGTCGACATCGGCTGCGAGGGGCTCGTGGCCTTCGGCCTCGGCGGCCCGGAGATCGGCGTGCCGCGCGGGCAGTTCAAGCCGTACTTCGACCGCGCGATAGCGGCCGGGCTGCGCAGCGTCCCGCACGCGGGCGAGACGACCGGGCCGCAGACGGTCTGGGACGCGGTCACCGAGCTGCGCGCCGAGCGCATCGGGCACGGCACGAGCGCGGCGCAGGACCCGAAGCTGCTGGCGCACCTCGCGGAGGCGGGCATCGCGCTGGAGGTCTGCCCGACCTCCAACGTCGCGACGAGGGCGGTCGCTTCGCTGGACGAGCACCCGCTGCCGCGGATCGTGGACGCGGGCGTGCTGGTCGCGCTGGGCAGCGACGACCCGCCGATGTTCAGTACGGACCTCAACACGGAGTACGGGGTGGCGGCCCGCCTGCTCGGGCTCGACGAGGCGGGCACGGCGGCGCTGGCGAAGAACTCGGTCAAGGCGTCGTTCATGGAGCCGGCCGCGAAGGCGGCGCTGACGGCGGAGATCGACGCGTACG
>NZ_JACBXC010001347.1 GCF_013870535.1 Streptomyces phytophilus
GGTGACGTACAGCTCGCCGGTGACGCCCGGCGCAACGGGCTGCAGGAAGGCGTCGAGGACGTACGCGCGGACGTTCGCCATCGGTGCGCCGATGGGCACCGGGTCGGTGCCGGGCGCCAGCGGGGCGCTCATCGCGGCGCAGACGGTGGCCTCGGTGGGCCCGTACGCGTTGATCATCCGCCGCCCGGGCGACCAGCGGTCCACCAGCCCGGGCGGGCACGCCTCCCCGGCGACGACGAGGGTCTCCAGCGTGTCCGGCAGCTCCTCGGCGACGGCCGGGACGCTCGGCGGCACCGTCACGTGGGTGGCGCGGGCGGCCCGGAGGGCGTCGCCCAGGGGGACGTGGGGCGGCAGTTCCCCGGCGGCGGGGACGACGAGCGCCGCGCCGGAAAGCAGGGCCATGCACAGCTCGGACACCGCGGCGTCGAAACTCACCGACGCGAACTGCAGGACCCGCGACCGGGGCCCGACCGCGAAGCGGTCGATCTGGGCATTCGCCAGGTTCCCCAGGCCGCGATGGGTGGCGACGACGCCCTTGGGAGTACCCGTGGAGCCCGAGGTGTAGATGACGTACGCCGCATGATCCGCCGTCAACGGCCCGCGCCGCTCCCCCGCCCGCAACACCCCGCCCGGAAACGCCGCGATCTCCGCGACCACCGCCGGATCATCCAGCACCACAGCCCGCAACCCACCCGGCAACACGCCCCCGGTCGCCGACGTACACAACACCACCGCCGGATCCGCATCCCCCAGCACGAAAGCCAACCGCTCCGCCGGATAACCCGGATCCACGGGTACGAACACTCCCCCGGCCAACGACACGGCAAGCAGCGCCACCACCTGCGCCGCCGACCGCTCCGCCACCACCGCCACCCGCGTCTCCGGACCCACCCCCGACGCCACCAGATACCGGCCAAGCCGACCCGCACGCTCCGCCAACTCCCCGTACGACAACGACACCCCACCACCCACCACCGCCACCGCCCCCGGCGACCGCACCACCTGCGCACCGAACAACTCGGGCAGCGGGGCGGCCGGCAGCGGCGCCCGCGTACGGTTCCACTCCTCGGTCACCAGCGCGCGGCTCGCCGCGGTCACGGCGGCCACCCTGCCGACCGGCGCGGCGGGGTCGGCGACCAGTTGCTCAAGGACGTGCTCGAAGGTGGCGAGGACGTCCTCGGCGCGGTCGCGGTCGAACACGTCGGGGCGGTAGATGAAGTCGCCCTGGATGCGCTCACCGGGGACGGCGATCAGTGTCAGCGGGTAGTGGCCGGTGTCCTCGGTGACGCCCGCGGGGCGGATCGTGAGCGCCTTCGGGTCGGGCGAATCTGCGGGCGGCGCCGGGTAGTTCTCGAAGACCACCAGGGTGTCGAACGCAGCGCCCTCGCCGGCTGCCTTCTGCACCTCCTGGAGGCCCATGTGCTGGTGCGCCATCAGCGCGACCTGCCGCCGCTGGAGCTCGGCCAGCATGTCGGCCACCGGCTGCGCGCCGTCGAGCCGGACCCGTACGGGCAACGTGTTGATGAACAGCCCGATGATCGACTCCACGTCCGCCAGCTCCGGCGGCCGGCCC
>NZ_JACBXC010001348.1 GCF_013870535.1 Streptomyces phytophilus
TCTGGCCCGGCCGGATCAGGTCCGGGTTCGCGCCGACGACCGACTGGTTGTCCTCGTACAGCCGCTGCCAGCTCTCCGCGCCGTGCCGCCGCGCGATGTCGTCGAGGGTGTCGCCCTCGCGGACCTCGTAGTAGAAGCCGCGGAAGACCGTGCGGGACTCGGGCTGCGTCTGCTCGCTCGCACCGCGCGCCTCGGTGCCCTGCGGGGCCTCCTCGGGGGCCTCCTGAGGCGCCTGCTCCTGCGCCTCCGGGGCCGTCTGCGGTTGCTGCGGTGCCGCCTGCGGCGCCTCCTGAGGCGCCGGTGGGACGATCTGACCGGCCGCCGGACTGCCCGCGGCCAGGCCCGCGCGCGGGCCGCAGTTGGGCCACGCTCCGGGTCCCTGCATGGACAGCAGCCGCTCGGCGACGGCGATCTGCTGCTGCTTCGACGCCAGGTCGGCGCGCGGGGCGTAGCTGCGGCCGCCGGCGGCCTCCCAGCTCGACTGGGAGAACTGGACGCCGCCGAAATAGCCGTTCCCGGTATTCGTCGTCCAATTTCCTCCGGACTCGCACGCGGCTACCCGTTCCCACGTATCGATGGGCGCCGCGACCGCGTTTTGGGCGCCGAGCACCGGCAGTCCGATCGCGGTTCCGGTGGCGCCCACGAGAACGGCCATCCGGGACTGTGTGCCAAGGCGTGCCTGTGCGGCGGGGCGGCGGTGCTTACCCGTTCCGGCAGGAAGAAGCATGATGCTCTTTTCTCACCGACGCCTGCGAGGTGAGCTGTCGGGTGCGGGCTGTGAGTGCCCGGCCGTACGTCGAGCGTGCGGCTTGACCCCAAGCCGCCCGGTCCGCCTTCTCGTTGGACCGGAGCGGCGCTTACCGTGGGTCCCCCGCTCCTGTCAGCGGTGCTACATGCACAGGTGGCCCGGGTGAACGCCGACAGGATTCGGCGTGAGGCGATCACCGGGACTCGCGTTGGCGAGCAATGTGACGGTAAGCACATAGGGGTGTGCGATTCAAAGACCTCGGAAAGTGCCGCGCCCGGTTTTCCGTCCGTCAGGTAGCCCGGTCAGCCGATTACGTCAAATATGACTAATCCGCGCCGACTTCACTCTCCGCCGGTTCAGTTCCCACTCAATTCGAGTTCCTGACCAGGCTTGATGTTGTCGGGGTCCTTACCGAGTGACTTCTTGTTCCCGTCGTACAACTCGGACCATCCACCGGTCAGCGAATGCTCTCTGGCAATTTCCGAGAGGGTGTCACCCGGTCGGACGGTATAACTGCCGTCGCCCGCCGCGGCGTCGCCGGACTCGCCGGCCTTGCGGTCCTCGCCGCGCTCCTCCGTGTCGCCGGGGATCTCGGCGATCCACTCGCGGCCGGGGGCCGGCAGGTCGGTCGCGTCGGGCGACTGGGAGGCGCCGGGGGTCTCGACGGCCTCGCGCGGGGCCTCGGGGACGCTGGGCGAGGACGGGATGCCGGACGGGGTGGGCGTCGCGGAGACGTCCGGGGCGCGGTGCCGGCCGGAGCCCTCGGAGGCGTCGGTGGTGTCGGAGTCGTCCTGGCCCGTCCACTCGCCGGGGCCGCCGTCGCG
>NZ_JACBXC010001349.1 GCF_013870535.1 Streptomyces phytophilus
CCGCACCGCCGTCACCGGGTCGACCGTCACCGCCCGCTGCTACAACGCCGGGCCCTACACCGACGCCGTACAGCTGCACATCGAGTGCGCCCGGTGGTGGGACCCGGACGTGGACGGGATGCCGATGCGGCTCGACCCCTCCGAGGGCGGCGAGCTGAGCGACCGCTGCTGGTTCGGCGTCGACCGGGCGTGGGTCAGCCACGAGCCGATACGGGACGTACCGGACGGCTAGCCGGCGCGCCCGGTCAGCCGCCGAGTGCCGGCTCGGGCATGCAGCCGTAGGCGTGCCGGCCCGCCTCCGCCGCGGCCGTCTCCGCGTCCCCGGCGCGGATCGCGGCCACCATCCGGGCGTGGTCCAGGTGCTCGGCCGGCAGCAGCACGTCGCCCACCTTGGAACGCAGGGTCGTGCGGACGACCTCGCCGAGGTCCGCGTAGACCGCCGTCAGCACCTCGTTGTGCGACGCGGTCGCCACCGCCAGGTGCAGCGTCGCGTCCGCGTCGACGAACGCCGCCGCGTCCCCCGACCCCCACGCCTCCTCGCGGCGCCGCAGCAGCAGCTCCAACTGCGCCATCTCCGGCTCCGTACGCCGTACCGCCGCCAGCCGCGCCGCCTGCGCCTCCAGCGCGCTGCGCAGCTCCGCGACGTCCCCAGGCGGGGTCCCGGCGAACCGGCGCTGCATGACGCCCGCCAGCTCGCTCGTGGCGGCGACGTACGTGCCGGAGCCCTGCCGGATGTCGAGCAGGCCGTTGTTCGCCAGCGCCCGCACCGCCTCGCGGAGGGTGTTCCGCGCCACACCCAGCTGCTCGACCAGCTCCGGCTCGGTCGGGATGCGGCTGCCGACGGGCCACTCGCCCGCGGTGATCTGCGTACGCAGCTGGGCGATCACCTGGTCGGTGAGGCTCGACCTGCGCGGCGACGTCAGTGCCATGTCTCTCCCGTGCTCGGACCGCCGAGTGGACAACCATTCATCCAATGATTCTATGATGGTCTCCATGTCACGCCGCAGCATCCTCACCAAACCCGTCGAGGCCCCGGGGGAGACGACCCAAGACGTGCAGGTCACCGGGCCGAGAGCAGCCTCCGGGCCGTCTTCCGCGCCGCGGGTGACGCCGTGGCTCCTGCGGCTCATGATCCCCGCGCTGCTGCTGGCGGCGATCAACCTGCGGCCCGCGATAGCGTCATTCGGCTCGGTCCTGGAGGACGTGCGCACCGACATCGGCATGAGCGGCACGGTCGCCGGGCTGCTCACCTCCATGCCGGCCCTCTGTTTCGCCGTCTTCGGCAGCCTCGCCCCCCGCTTCGCCCGCCGCTTCGGCCCCGTGGCCGTCGTCGCCGGCGGGCTCGTGGCGATAGCCGGCGGCCTGGCGCTGCGCCCGCTGTTCGGCAACACCCCCGCGTTCCTCGCCGCCAGCGCGCTGGCGCTGGGCGGCATCGCGGTGGGCAACGTCCTGATCCCCGTCATCGTCAAACGCTGGTTCCCGGACCGGGTCGGGTCGATGACCGGGCTCTACTCGATGGGCCTGGCCCTCGGTACGGCCTCCGCCGCCGGCCTCACCGTGCCGGTGAGC
>NZ_JACBXC010000135.1 GCF_013870535.1 Streptomyces phytophilus
CTCTCCGCGCCTCAGCCGCCCAGTGCCTGCGTGAGGTCCGCCAGCAGGTCGTCCGCCGACTCGATGCCGACGGACAGCCGCACCAGGTCGTCCGGCACCTCCAGCGGCGAGCCCGCAGCCGAGGCGTGCGTCATCCGCCCCGGGTGCTCGATCAGCGACTCGACGCCGCCCAGCGACTCCCCGAGGATGAACAGCCCCGCCCGGTTGCAGACCTCGACCGCCGCTTCCTCGCCGCCCTCGACGCGGAACGACACCATGCCGCCGAAGTCGCGCATCTGCTTGGCGGCGGTCTCGTGCCCGGGGTGGTCTTCGAGGCCCGGGTAGTAGACGTGCGTCACCCGCGGGTGCCGGTCCAGCATGTGCGCGACGCGCGCCGCGTTGGCGCTGTGCCTGTCCATCCGTACGGCCAGCGTCTTGATGCCGCGCAGCACCAGCCAGGCGTCGAACGGCCCGGCCACCGCGCCCATGGCGTTCTGGTGGAACGCCAGCCGCTCGCCCAGCTCGCGGTCGGCCACGACGAGCGCGCCGCCGACGACGTCCGAGTGCCCGCCCATGTACTTGGTCGTGGAGTGCACGACGACGTCGGCGCCGAGCGCCAGCGGCTGCTGCAGGTAGGGGCTGGCGAAGGTGTTGTCGACGACGAGCAGCGCGCCGGCCTCGTGCGCGACGGCGGCGGAGGCGGTGATGTCGGTGATGCCGAGGAGCGGGTTGCTGGGCGTCTCGACCCACACCGCCTTCGTACGGTCGGTCAGCGCGGCCCGTACCGCCGCCGGGTCCGCGGTGTGCGCGACCGAGAACTGCACTCCCCAACGCGCCGCGACCTGCGCGAACAGCCGGAAGGAGCCGCCGTAGGCGTCATCGGGGATGACCACGTGGTCGCCGGGGCCGAGCACGGTGCGCAGCAGGCAGTCCTCGGCGGCCAGCCCGGAGGCGAACGCGAGGCCCCGGGCCCCGCCCTCCAGCGCGGCGAGGTTCTGCTCCAGGGCGGTGCGGGTGGGGTTCGCGGAACGGCTGTACTCGTAGCCTCCGCGCAGGCCCCCCACCCCGTCCTGCTTGTACGTGGACACCTGGTGGATCGGCGGTACGACCGCGCCCGTCGCCGGGTCGGGCTCCTGGCCCGCGTGGATGGCGACGGTCTCGAAGCTGGGCTGGCTCATGCGGCCCGAGGATAAGCCCTGGAGGGGGGCGGTTGCGCACGCCGGTCTGGTTTGCTGGAGGGGAGGACCCGTACGCGCACCGGCCCGTCCCCTCTTTGAGAAGCCAGGACACATCAATGGAACTATTGTTCGCACTCCTCGCCATCGCCCTGATCGCGTGGGTGGCCGTGCCCCTGCTGCGGCGTGCCCGGGGCGGCCGGGAGGTGCTGCAGTCGAACGCGCGGGCCGTCGACCCCGCCGGCGGCTACGGCTTCGTACCCGTGGACGAGCTGGACGTCCGCCTCCCCGGCCCCGACCCGCAGCTCGCCGAGGTCCTGAAGGAACTCCAGCAGGACGGGGACTGGCAGGCGGCCTCCCGGCTGCTCGCGCTCACCGACGACGAGTGGGAGCTGCGCTGGCAGCGCGTGCAGACGCTGGCGGGCGCGGCGGCCTTCGAGCTGGCGCGGACGCCGGGCGAGGGCGGCGCGTGGCTGCGCGCGTGGCGCGCGGAGAAGCCCAAGGACGTGGGCGGGGCCGAGGTGCACGCGGAGTTCCTGGTACGGCAGGCGTGGATGGCCGGGGCGGGGGCGGAGGAGTTCCCGGTGATCCTGGAGGAGGCGAAGAAGGTCTGCACGGAGGCGGCCATGCTGGCGCCGGGCAGCCCCATGCCGTACATCATCGAGCTGGCCATCGCCCGCGGCGCGCACTACCGCGAGGCGGACTTCGAGGAGCTGTGGCACACGGTCGAGCAGCGCGCGGGCGACCACATGGGCGCGCACCTGGCGGCGCTGCAGTACGCGTGCGAGAAGTGGCACGGCTCCAGGGAGGCGGCGTACGACTTCGCGCAGCGCGCGGCCGCCTCGGCGGGCCCGGGGACGCTGCTGCCGGCGCTGCCGCTGTTCGCGGTCTGGGAGCACCTGCCGGAGGCGAACCTGGTGCGCGGGCTGTACGAGGGCGAGGTCGTCA
This sequence comes from Streptomyces phytophilus, assembly GCF_013870535.1. Lineage (GTDB taxonomy): Bacteria > Actinomycetota > Actinomycetes > Streptomycetales > Streptomycetaceae > Streptomyces > Streptomyces phytophilus. The sequence goes on from NZ_JACBXC010000135.1 coordinate 2,103, forward strand.
TGCAGGCGATCGAGGGCGCGCAGTACGCGGTGCACCACGCCCCGGCGGACCACCCGATGCTGCCGCACGTGCGGCACCTGCTGGTGTGCTTCCTGGTGCGGGCGGAGCGGTACAAGGAGGCGCTGGAGCAGATGCAGCACGTGGACGGGTACGTGGGCGCGCTCCCGTGGTCGCTGAGCGAGCAGCCGGCGGCGGAGTACGCGGCGTACCGGGCGCTGGCGGTGGCGGGCTACGAGGGCGGCAGGGGCGCCGCGTTGAAGTGAGGGCGGGAATGTCCGAGGGCCGCGGTACGTTCCCCTTGTGGACATCCAGCAGCACCAGCGGAGGAGGCCGGAGATGTTCCTGAACCGCGACAAGAGCCAGCTCGTCACCAAGGACGAGGCCCTGCCCGGCCGCCCCGCGCCCGCGTACTCCGTCCCGGACCGCCACACGGTGCTGGGCACCCCCCTGGAGGGCCCGTACCCGGAGGGCCTGGAGGTCGCGGACTTCGGCCTCGGCTGTTTCTGGGGCGCGGAGCGCCGCTTCTGGCAGACACCGGGCGTCTGGACGACCCTCGTCGGCTACCAGGGCGGACACACGACGCACCCCACGTACGAGGAGGTCTGCACGGGCCGGACGGGCCACACGGAGGCGGTCCGGGTGGTGTACGACCCGTCGGTGGTCTCCTACGACGACCTGCTCAAGGTGTTCTGGGAGTCCCACGACCCCACGCAGGGCTTCCGCCAGGGCAACGACATCGGCACCCAGTACCGCTCGGCGATCTACACCCACACCCCCGCCCAGACCACCGCGGCCAACGCCACCCGCGCGTCGTACCAGCAGGTCCTGACCACCGCGGGCTACGGCGACATCACCACGGAGATCCTCCCGTCGGCCAACCGCCCCTTCTACGCGGCGGAGGCGTACCACCAGCAGTACCTGGAGAAGAACCCGAACGGCTACTGCGGCATAGGCGGCACGGGCGTCTCCTGCCCGGTGGGCGTCGCCAGCGCGGACTGACAAACCCGGGCGAGCGCCGCCGCGTGCCCCGCGGCGATCCGGGGAGAAGGCCCCGGGCTCGCCCGCTTCCGTGTGCCTGCGTACGCGGCGGCGTGCCGGCTGCTGTGCCGGCTGGCCGGCTCCCCCCTGCACCGACGACGACCTGCCGCTGCCGCATGGCGCGTCGGGCGTGGGCACGATGGTAGAAATAGTATGAAAACTTAGGATTTCGGGCTCAGGTGTGGAGCGCGCAAGAGGTGGTGGCCGATGGCGGACGACGGAGACGGCGCGGGCGCGTGGAGCCATACCTCCGCGCAGCTCGGTGAGCTGCTGGATCTCGTCGATGAGGCCGTCGTCACCTGCGACCGCGCCGATGGGACGGTGCTGGGGTTCAACCGCGCCGCCGCCCGTATCTTTCCCCGGCTGCGCCCCGGGAAGCCGACCGGCGCGTCGGCAGCGCCCCTCGCCCGCGCCCAGGACCGGGGGGCTCAGCGCTTCTCCGCCGCCCACGAGGGCCGCCGTCGACGTACTCGCGGTATGGGTGGTCCAGGTCGGCCGCGCGCAGGGGGCCTGGGCCGCGCTCGCCGGCGAACGCGGCAGGTCGGCCTTCCTGGAGGAGGCCGCCCAGCGCCTGGGTGCGTCGCTCCATCACGGGCGCACCGCCCGTACGCTCGTCGAGATCGCCACCCCGAAACTTGCTGACGTGTCCGTGGTCGTCCTGCCCGCGAGCGGGCGGCGTACGGACTGGTACCGGGCGGGTCCGGGGGACGCGCGCTCTTCCGGGGAGGTCGCGGTCGAGCTGCTCGAAGAGGTCCCCGAGGTCGCGAACGCCCTGTACGGGCTGCAACCGCGCCCCGGCGTCGTCAGCGCCGAGCAGCTGGACGCGCTCGACGGCCTCCTGCCCGCGGAGCTCGTCCAGGGCGGCGAGCCGCTCGTGGCCCAGCTCGCCGCGGGCGGCGTGCCGGCCGGCGTGCTGATCATGCTGCGCGGCCCGGAGCGTGACCGCTTCGACGACGCGGACATCGAACTGGCGCATCGGTTCGCCGTGAGAGCCGGCCTCGCGCTGGCAACGGCGGCGCTCTATTCGCAGCAGGCCCACACCATCGCCGTCCTGCAGGACAGCATGGCCCCGGAACCACTGCCCTCCGCCGACGGCCTCAGGCTCGGCGCCGCCTACCGGCCGGCCGCCGAGGCACTGCACATCAGCGGCGACTTCTACCACGTGGCCCCCTCCCCCGAGGGCGGGGTCACGTTCTTCTTCGGCGACGTCTCCGGCAAGGGCGCGGAGGCCGCGGTGCTGGCCGGGCACCTGCGGCAGAGCATGCGGACCCTGGCCATGGTCGCGAAGGGCAGCGAACCCCTGCGTGACCTGCGCCTGCTCAACGACCTCGTGCTCAGCGACGGCCACCGCTTCGCGACCCTCGTCACGGGCTCCGCCTGCCCCCGCGACGACGGCTCGGTGAAGGTGGAGATCGCCGGCGGCGGCCACCTCTCCCCGCTCGCGCTGCGGGGCGACGGAAGGGTGGAGGAGATCCCCTGCGAGGGCACGCTCGTCGGAGCGGTGCCCGATCCCAGTTTCGGCCGTACGGAGTGCCTGCTCGCACCCGGCGAGCTGATCCTCTTCTACAGCGACGGGGTCACCGAAGCGCGGGGCGGCGCGAGCGGGTGGGAGATATACGGCGACGAACGCCTGGTCGACGCGCTGGCCAGTTGCACCGACATGCCGGCGGCGTCGGTCGCCGAGCGGCTGGAACTCCTCACCACCGAATGGCTCGCCGGCCGCCCCCACGACGACATCTCCCTCCTGACGCTGCAAGCACCTCCCCGCCGCGGCGGGGAGGTGCCCCCTCGGCTCCCCGCCGCGGCGGGGAGGTGCCCCCTCGGCCCGGGAGCCGCGTGAGTCCCGATGCCGGGAAGGCCGGGAGCCCATGAGCGATACCCGGATCACCGAAGCCGCCCGCGCCTCCTTCGACGCCTGCCTGGCGGCTGCGGACGAGGACGCGGCGATCGAGCTGGCCGTCGGTCTGGTGGCGCGCGGGGTGAGCGCGCAGGACGTACTGCTCCATCTGGTGGCACCGGCACAGGTGAGGGTCGGCGAGCGGTGGGAGTCCGGCGAGTGGACGGTGGCGCAGGAGCACGCGGCCACCCATGTCAGCAGGCGGACCGTGGACGAGGTCGCGTCCGCCGCCCGCGGCACCGCGCGCCCGCCGGCGGGCGGTGCCGGTGCGCGGGGCCGCGTGCTGGTGGCGTGCAGCGACGGCGAATGGCACGTTCTCCCCGCCCGGATCCTCACCGAGGTGCTGCGACTGCACGGCTTCGACGTGCGCTCACTCGGCGGGTCGGTGTCGCCGCAAGGGATGCTGTCGGACGTCCACCAGAACGGCCCCGACGTGGTCGCTCTCTCGTGCACGCTGCCCTGGAACCTTCCGCTCGCGTACCGGCAGATCGAGATCTGCCGGTGGGCCGGTGTGCCCGTCATCGCGGGCGGGCCGGGGTTCGGGCCCGCGGGCACGTGGGCGTACGCGCTGGGTGCGGACCTGTACGCGGCCGATGCCCGCGGCGCCGCGGAAGCGCTGCTTCAGCGCTGGCCGCCGGTGCTGCGCGGCGAGTCGTCCGTCCAGGCGGATGCGGTGGAGGCGTACGCGACGCTCGTCAGGCAACGCCCCGGGCTGCTGGAGCACCTGGCCTCCGCGCTGCGTGACGTGTGCCCGGACTTGCGCGGGCGCTCGGGTACGGAGCAGGAGGAGGGCACCGGGTTTCTCGGCCGGCTGCTGGATTCCCTGGCGGCGGCCGTCTTCGTGGACGACGAGGGGGTGTTCACCCGGCACCTCGCCTTCGTACGGACCTACCTCGCCGCCCGCTCGGCGGACTCGCGCTGCCTCCTCGCGCTGGTCGACGCCCTGACCGACCGGCTGCACGGATCGCCCCGGGCCCTCGACAAGCTCGCGGGAGGACGCCGGTTCCTCGTCGGGCAGGAGGACGACTCCGGCCGTCCGGGATGAACGGGCGCCGCGAGAGCGCCCGCACGGGGACGGCGCGCTCGCGGGCACGGGCGCCGCGGGACGCGGGACGCGGGCCCGGTGCCGGTCAGGCGGCACCGGGCCGGCGATCGGTCAGCCGAAGTTCACGTCGCTGCACATCAGGTATGCCTGGTCCAGGTGGGATGCCTGCCAGATCGTGAAGACGATGTGGTGCCCGGAGTAGCCGGAGGTCTGGACGGGGAACGTGATGTCGGACGCCGGCGGGTAACTGCCGGTCTCGGTGATGAAGTCGAGGTCGCCCCAGCCGAGGGCCTGGGTCTTGGGGTCGAACCCCTGCTTGCTCACGTAGACCCGGAAGAAGTCGGCGCCGTGGGACGCCTGGTCGTACAGGTGGATGGAGAAGTTGTCACCGACGTCGGTCGTCGTCCAGGGGCCGGGGTTGTTGAGGCTCTCGAAGTTCTGCAGGTTGTTGCTGCAGAGCTTCCCGTTGGGGATCCGCTCCTCGAACCTCCCGCCGAGGTTGTCCTGGAGCATGCTCATCCAGTTCCACATGGTGTTGGGGTTGGCCTGGTACGCCTGCCAGCACATGGGGTCCTCTTGCTCCATGACCGGGTTCAGGTGGTCGTCGCCCCACTCGTCCCAGCAGTGGTAGGCGCGGGTTGCCGGGTCGACGACGGTGCCGTGCGCCTGGGCGGTGCCGGTCCAGGCGAGCGCGCCGACGACCATGGCGACCAGCAGGACGATCGCCTGGAAGGGCCGGCGGACAGCCGGACGGGAGCGCCTGCGGGATGGGCTTGGCTGGTGCATGGGGGGTCTCCTGTTCCGATGGAAGAACACGAATGGGAGCGCTCCCAGACTACTCCGCCTAGGTGAGATGTCCATGACGAAAACAGAGTTGCCCGCCGCCCGCGCGGCCCGCCTTCCCCCGCGGCGAGCACCGTCGCCCCTGCCCCGGTCCCCGTGCCAAGTGCCGGGCTTCCGGGCGGCAGGCAGCGGCCCGGGGTGGTCAGTCGGTGTTCGGGGGGAGGGGGTGGGTGCCCTCTCGTACTGCCTGCTGGATCGTGCGGGACAGCCTGGGCGCGTCGTGTGTGAAGCCCGTGAGGAGGAGGCGTTTGCCGTTGCGTATCTTGATGCGGCAGTGGACGTCCCACCCCATCGCCGCGCTGATCGCGTTGTTCTGGCCGCTGTCCGAGACCTTGCGGATGCTCTCCCAGGGGATCACCCGGGACTCCCCGGTCCTGCGGTAGACGAGGCCGCCCTCGCGGACCGTGTAGACCTCCCCGTGGCGGCTGGTGTAGCGCAGGCCGTTGGTGATGCCCGACCACAGGCACAGCAGGGCCACGCCCACCACCAGGCCGGCGAGGGTGCCGCTCGCCGAGTCCTCGAAGGTCTGGATGACGATCGGGATGGACGCGGCCGCCGCGGCCACCCCGATCACCAGCGAGATGATCCCCGTCCGCCCGTGGCGCCCCACATCGGTCTGGTGGCGCGCCACGAAGGCGCCCAACTCCTGCTCGCCCGGCACAGTCATGAGCCGTCCCCCCTCAATCCCCGTTGCCGTGCGCAGCATTCTCCTCAAGAGGCGGGGCCGGCCACAAGCAGGGCGGCGACGCGGGCGACCGGTTCGCTCTGGTCGCCGCCGACGGTCGTCGGGTGGTAGGCGAGGACGAAGCGGCGGCGTCCGTCGCGGGTGGAGAACGCGGCGTTCTTGTAGCCGTACGTTTCGCCGGTCTTGCCCCACAGGGGGATGCCGGCTACCACGGCCCGCTGCAGTCCCACCGAGTAGCGGGCCGGGCTGCCGTCCGGCATGCGTACGTCGTCGGGTGGCAGGGTGAACATCAGGCGCAGCAGTTCCGGCGGCAGCAGTTCGCCGGCGAACAGTGCGGCGAGCAGCCGGTCGAGGTCGTCCGCCGTCGAGATCATGTCGCCCTCGCCGCGGGCGGAGGACTGGTCGTACGCGGTGATGTCGCGGAGGGTGCCGTCGGCCATGGTGAGGTAGCCGTGTACGTGCCGGCCCTTGATGTGCCGGTCGTCGCCGGGTACGGCGGTGCGCGTCAGGTCGAGCGGGCGCAGAATGCGGGTGGCGACGGCGTGCCCGTACGGGCGGCCGGTGAGCCTGTCGATGATCATGGCGGCGAGGACGTAGTTGATGCCGCGGTACTCCTGCCCGGTGCCCGGGGCGAACTTCAGCGGCCCGTGCGTCGCGGTCGCCACCCACTCCCGCGGTGTCCAGTGGTCGAAGCGGTGGCGGAACACCTCTTCCGCGGTCCGCGGCTCCGGGATGCCGACGTGGTCGGGCAGCCCGCTGGTGTGGGTCAGCAGGTGCGCGAGGGTGACCGGCGCGAAGCGCGCCGGCAGCAGCCCGGGCAGCAGGCGCCGCACCGGGGCGTCCAGCAGGACGCGGCCCTCCGCCACCAGTTGCAGCACCACCGTCGCGACGAACACCTTGGTGACGCTGCCGATGCGGACCCGGTGGTACGCCGACACCGGCCGCCCGGTGCCGGTGTCGGCCACGCCCGAGGTCCCGTACCAGCGGCCGGACGTGCCGGCGACCCGCAGTTGGGCGGCGGTGGACGGCGGGTGGTCCAGGTCGTCGATCGCGGCCTGGAGGGCGGCGGGGTCCAGCTCCGGCAGGG
>NZ_JACBXC010001350.1 GCF_013870535.1 Streptomyces phytophilus
CCGGACGCCGACGCCTGGACGCGTACGGGCAGCCTGGCCGCCGCGCGCGCCGGACACCAGGCGACCCCGCTGGCCGACGGAACCGTGCTGGTCACCGGCGGCGACGGCCCCGGCATCCGCTTCGAACGCGGCTTCGTGCCGTTCAGCCAGTGGCGCACCGAGCGGTACGACCCGGCGACCGGCGCCTGGACCCCGGGCGAGAACATGCCGGACGGCCGCACCTGCCACCGCGCCGCGGCCCTGCCGTCCGGCCGGGTGCTGGTGCTCGGCGGCGCCGATAGCGCCACGCTCAGCACCGGTTACGCGACCGCGGCCCTGTACGACCCCCTCACCCGCAGTTGGGCGGCCACCGGGGGGATGGCCACGAACCGGTACCTCTGCACCGCCACGGCGCTGCCCGACGGCTCGGTGCTCGCCACCGGCGGCACGGTCCGCTCCGGCAGCGCCCTGCCCGTACCCGGGGCGGACGAACTGACCGCCGCCACGGAGGTGTTCTGGATCTGAGCCGGGGCGGCCGACGGCCCGGGCGGCGGCGCGGAGACCTCCGCCGCCCGGGCCGCCCCCGGCTGCCTGCCCCGGGGCCGCTACGAGACGAAGCCGCGGGTGACGTGGGTCCCCGTGCCGGCGGGTTCGGCGCGGTAACCGGATTCGCCGACGCAGTCGCTGTACTCGTACTCGGCCTTCGCGGTGCCTGCCAGCCCGCCCGCGGCGGTCGTGGTGGGGCCGCCGAACACCGCATCGGACCTGGGCATCCCGGCGCAGCTCGGGATGCCCAGGTAGTACTCCACGAAGCCCAGCTGGGAGCCCTGGAGGTTGCCGCTGCCCGCGGGCAGCGTCCAGCTGCCCAGATGCGCCGAGGTGCCGGTGACCGTGTTCCGGGCGGTGCCCGACCAGGTGGTGGTGCCGGTCTTCTCGACGGTGATGTCGTACCGGTGCCCGTACACGGCGTCGAAGTCCACCGCGCAGGTGACTCCCGGCCCGCCGTCGGCGCCCTCGTGGCACAGCGGGTCGGAGGTGGTGGCACCGGCGGTGAAGGTGGAGAAGCGGGCGGACAGCCGCTCGCTGCCGCCGCTGTCGGGGCGCGGTTGCAGGCCGGTGTAGCCCATGCCGTCGGCGAAGCTGTACTGCTGCGCGAAGTAGATCCCGGCCTGGTGCGCGGTCGCCGGGTTCACGGTGATCGGGAAGGTGAGGTCGGTCAGTCCTGCCGCCGGGGTGCCGGGGATGGACCAGCTCACCAGGACGTTGCCGCCGCCGACGTCGGCGGCCCCCGCCGCCGCCTGCGGCGTGGCGAGTGCGAGCGCCGCCGCCGCGAGTGCGACGGCTAACCGGCGCGGGCGTCTCGTGAGTGCAGACATGTGGTGTCCTCTCCTGTGTGGGGGGTACCTGCCGCCGCGCAGCGGGTACGGGACGTGGCCCTGGCACTCACGGTGCTCGACGGGGGCCGCGCCGGATATGGACTCTTCGCGGCTCCCGGATGGACTCTTCGGCCGCGGACGCCCGTGCGCCCGCGGCCCGTTCACTCCACCGCGACCCACACGTGCGCCGGCGGCTGCACGCGGCCGTCCGCGA
>NZ_JACBXC010001351.1 GCF_013870535.1 Streptomyces phytophilus
CCCCCGGGTCGAACGTGGGCGTCCGGTCGGCCGGTCCGTGGACCTCGGTCCAGACGTCCCGCAGCCCGAGCGCCGTGCCGGGGGTGTCGCCGCCGTCGTTGAAGTCACCGGCCAGCACGAGGTCGCCGGCCACCCCGCCGAGTCCGTCCGCGAGCCGGGCGAGCTGGGCCCGCCGCAGGGCGGCGCCGTCGTCGGAGTGGTCGCTGCTGAGATGGACCGTGGCGACCACCAGCGGACCGGCGCCGGTGTCCACGGTGACGGCGGTGACGGCCTTGTGCGGTCCGAGGCGGTGCCACCCCGCCTCCCGTACGGGCAGCCGGCTGAGCAGCAGCAGCCCGCTGTCGCCGACGTCCTTGCCGCCCGGGTCGGTGCCCAGCGTGTAGCCGGCGCGGACCCAGGGGGCCCGCATGAGCAGGGCGAGCAGCTCCGCTTCGACCTCCTGGAGCGCGATGACGTCCGCGTCGGCGGCTTCGAGGGCGGCGAGCAGCAGCGGGCGGCGCCGGACGGTGTCGATGCGGTCGGCGTCGTACCGGTCCCACAGTGTGTTCCAGGTGAGGACCCGCACGTCCGCCGCGCCCGCCGGGGCCCGTACCTCCTCGGCGGGGCGCCATCCGGCCGCCGCAGGGTCCCAGCCGAAGGGCGTCCTGGCCGTGAAGAAGGGCGCGCGCAGCAGCCGCGGACCGCGGACCCGGCCGGCCTGCGAAGCGTCGATGCGGTCCACCCCGGTCGCGCGGTCCCAGAGCACCTCGCCGTCCGCCTCGACGAACACGATCCGGTGCCACGGGATGTCGCCGCCCGGGACGAAGGAGGGCAGCGGGACGCGCTTGGGGGCGGCGCCCCGCTGGTTGATCCCCAGCACGAACCTGGCCGGATCGAACCGCGGGTCCCAGCGCACCCGGTGGTAGACCTCGTCGCTCGTACGCATCACGCCTCCTCCGCGTCGTCCGCGTCGTCGGCAAGGGCCCCGGCGGTGTCGGCGACCGTCCCGCCGGCGCCGACGTACCACGTGCGGTGGCCCTCGCCCGGGTAGGGCGGGCTGAACCGGTGCAGTTGCGAGGCGAGCACTCCGGGCGGTACCGGGTGCGTCCGGCCCCGGTTGCGCCGGGCGAGCTCGTCCTCGCCGACCAGCGCGACCACGTGCGTGACCAGGGCGTCGCGGTCCCGTGCCACCCGCTGGACCGCCGCCCGCTGGTGCCGGTTGAGGGAGGTGGCGTCCCACACCGCGGTCCCGCCGGCGGCCAGCGCCGCGTCGAGGCGCCCCAACCCCTCCCGCAGCACGTCCCCGTTCGCCCGCTGGTCGGCCCGCGCACCCCGGGTCTCGCGCAGGTCGTCCAGGCAGACGTACGCGTCGGTCCCGGCGAGGCCCGCGGCGAACGTGCTCTTGCCGCTGCCGGAGGGCCCGACGAGATGGATCAGCCGGGGGAACGCCCCCGACCGCCACCGCCAGCCCGCCGGTACCGCCTCCGCGGCGGTGGTGATCCGCCCGGCGGCGTACGCGTCCCGCGCCTCGGCCCAGCACCGGTCGGCGGCATCGGTGCCGAGGCCGCCGAGTGCATCGCGCAGCCCGGC
>NZ_JACBXC010001352.1 GCF_013870535.1 Streptomyces phytophilus
AGACGCTGCCGCGCACCGAGATCACGTCGGGCCGCGCCGCGGCCCGGGATGGGGCCTGAAGATGCCACTCACGACCACCGGAGAACTCGTCACCGCCGCCCGCGCCGCGGACCAGGGCGTGGCCGCGTTCAACGTCATCACGCTGGAGCACGCCGAGGCCATCGCCGCCGGCGCGGAGGCGGCGGGCGCGCCCGCGATCCTCCAGATCTCGGAGAACGCCGTACGGTTCCACGGCGGCCGGCTCATGCCGCTGGCCGCCGCGGCGGCGGCCGTGGCGCACGCCTCGTCCGCGCAGCTGTCGCTGCACCTGGACCACGTCGTCTCCCCCGAACTGCTGCGCTCCGCGCACGGGCTCGGCTTCAGCTCGGTGATGTTCGACGCCTCGAAGCTGCCGTACGCCGAGAACGTCAAGGCCACCGCCGAGGCGGTGCGCTGGGCGCACGAGCACGCGATCTGGATCGAGGCAGAGTTGGGGAAGGTCGGCGGCAAGGAGGGCGAGGCGCCGCTCGACGCGCACGCGCCGGGGGTGCGTACGGACCCGGACGAGGCGGTCGCGTACGTCACCGACACCGGTGTCGACGCGCTGGCCGTCGCGGTGGGCAGCTCGCACGCCATGACCGAGCGCACGGCGGCGCTGGACCACGAGCTGATCGGCCGGCTGCGGTCGGCGGTCGCGGTGCCGCTGGTGCTGCACGGCTCGTCCGGCGTGCCGGACGGGGAGCTGCGGCAGGCGGTGGCGGCGGGCATGGTGAAGATCAACGTGGGTACGGCCCTGAACACCGCGTTCACCGGCGCCGTCCGCGCCCGGCTGGACGCGGATCCGGCCGTGGTGGACCCGCGCAAGTACCTGGCGCCCGGCCGGGACGCGATGGCCGCGACCGTGCGGCGGTTCCTTGAGGTCGTGGGCGGCTGACGGCCGCAGGGACGGCGACGGGCCCGTAGCGGCGCTACGGGCCCGGACGCACCGGCGCTACGGCACCGGAAGCCCTACGACGTGACCTGGCCCTTCTTCAGCTCCACCTGGCTGATCGCGGTCTGGCAGTCCTTGTTGCCCGACTCGCAGGACAGCGTGATCTCGTTGGCGCCCTCGTCCAGGTTGATCCACTGGTAGGTCCTGGTCCAGCCGGCCTGCCAGTCGTTCTTCTTCGCCTTCGCGAAGTTCTCCATGTTCACCGACCGGCCGTCGCCGTTGACGGTGAGGGTGAGCTCGGCGTCCTTGCCCGGCACGCTGTAGTCGACGAAGAGCGTGTACTCCCCCGCCGCGTCGACCTCGGGCTTCCAGGTCGCGGACGCGCCCTCGTTCTCCATGCCGTGGACGTACGAGCCGTCCTCGGAGACGTTCGTGTCGCTGCCGACGACCGCGCCGCCGGCCAGCTCCAGCTTCGTCCCGTCCTCGCTGGGCGGGTCGATCGGGTCCTTCGCCGGCTTGTCGTCGCCGTTCTTGGGCCCGTCGTCGTCGCCCTTGCCGTCGGGGCTGGGGGCGACGGACTCCGCGTCGCCGCCGCCGACGTCCGAGCCTTCGCCGTCGCCGCTGAAGAGCACCGCGGCGACGATGGCGATCACGACC
>NZ_JACBXC010001353.1 GCF_013870535.1 Streptomyces phytophilus
GCACGACGCCGACGCCAAGGCCCGGCTCTTCGAGCACGCCGCCCTGCTGCTGGAGCGGCTGGCCGCCGGGCGGACGGTGGTGCTGGCGCTGGAGGACCTGCACTGGTCGGACCGCTCCACCCGCGAACTGCTCGGCTATCTCATCCGGTCCCTCCGGGGCGCCCGCGTGCTGCTGCTGGCCACGTACCGCTCCGACGACATCCACCGCCGCCACCCGCTGCGCCCCTTCCTCGCCGAGCTGGACCGGCTGCGCACGGTGCAGCGGGTGGAGCTGGCGCGCTTCTCCCGGCAGGAGGTCATCGGCCAGATCACCGCGATCCGGGGCGCCGGGCCGCTGCCGCACCTGGTGGACACGATCTTCCAGCGCTCGGACGGCAACCCGTTCTTCGTCGAGGAGCTGACCGCGCTGCTGGACTGCGGCGGCTCGCCCGACGCGCTGTCGGAGTCGCTGCGCGACCTGCTGCTCGTACGGGTCGAGACCCTGCCGGAGGCGACGCAGCGGGTGCTGCGGATCGCCGCGGAGGCCGGCTCGACCGTGGAGTTCGGGCTGCTGCTCGCCGTGTCGGGGCAGGGTGAGGAGGAGTTGATCGAGGCGCTGCGGCCCGCGGTCGACGCCGGCATCCTGCTGCCCGCGGCGGGCAGTCCGGGCGCCGACAGCTTCCGCTTCCGGCACGCGCTGCTGCGCGAGGCCACCGGCGACGACCTGCTGCCCGGCGAGCGCTCCCGGCTCAACCGCCGCTACGCCGAGGTCCTCCAGGCCGATCCCACCCTCGTCCGGGCCGAGCAGCGGCTCACCCGCATCGCCCGGCACTGGCACCACGGCAGGGACAGCGCGCGGGCGCTGCCCGCGGTGCTGGCGGCGGCGGTGGAGGCGCGCTGCCGGCACGCGTTCGCCGAGCAGTACGAGCTGCTGAAGCGGGCGATGGAGCTGTGGGACGACGTGTCGCCGGAGGTACGCGCCGGGCTGCGGCCCGCGGACCGCATCGAGGACTACGAGCCGGGCGCGGCGGACACCCCGCTCACCGAGCTGGACCTGCTCGCCGAGACCGTCGTCGCCGCCCGGCTCGCGGACGAGCGGGAACGGGCGCTGGCGCTGACCCGGCGTGCCCTGGAGGCCATCGACGAGGCCGCCGAGCCGATGCGCGCGGCGTGGTTCTGGGTGCAGCGGCACTGGCTGGTGGAGGACCTGGCGCGCGGCGACGGCCGCGCCGAGCTGGACCACGCGCTGCGGCTGGTACGGGACCTGCCGCCGTCGCGGGTACCGGCGCTGGCGCTGACGGCCGCGGCGAGCTGGGAGATGCTGCACCGGCCGGGCCGGCCCGAGGGGCTGGCGGCGGCGGAACTGGCGGTGCGTACCGCCGCCGTGGCCGGCGAGGAGAACCTGGAGCTGAACGCCCAGGTGATGCTGGGCATCCACCTGGAGGACTCCGGCCGGGAGGACCTGGGCCTGGACATGCTGCGCGAGGCCCGCGACCGGGCCCGGCGCAGCGGCGACTACACGGCGGCGGCGCGCGCGGAGCTGAACCTGGCCGCGGCGCTGGAGAACCTGGGCCGCTCGCGCGAGTCG
>NZ_JACBXC010001354.1 GCF_013870535.1 Streptomyces phytophilus
GGGGCCGACCGCGTGCGCGTACCTGCTCATACGCGGTCTCCTCGGTCGCCGGGCGGGGGCCCGCCGAGCGGGCACGAATAGGCCAGGCTACTCACCCCCACCCGGCAAAGACACCCGGCCCCGTCCGGGGCCGTCGGGCCCGGGGCGCCGGCAGCGGCCGGCGCATCTCTTCCCTGTGCATGACAACGAGATGTCATGGGCATGTCTATTCGCGTAGACAGGACCGCCCGGTTCGAACTCGTGTCAACCGTAGGGCAGTTCCGGCGCCGTGCGGCGGACGCGCACCGCACGGCCGGTGCTCCCGCCCGGCCGCAGATGTTCCTCCTCACCCCCCTGGAGGTCATGTTGCTCAGTTTCCCGGCGATATCCCCGCGCGGCTGGACGGCCGCGCTCGCCCTCCTGGCGCTCGTCCTCGGCGTCGCGCTCGGCGCGGCGCCGCCGGCGGCCGCGTTCCCGCCCGACGTGCCGCCCAAGGCGCAGGTGCAATCCGAGCTCAACAGCCTGACCGTGGCCGCGGAGGGCTCGATGACCGGCTACGACCGCGACAAGTTCCCCCACTGGACCACGGTCTCCGGCACCTGCAACACCCGCGAGACGGTCCTCAAGCGCGACGGCACCAACGTGACCACCGGCGCCGACTGCTACCCCACGGGCGGCTCCTGGTACAGCTACTTCGACGGCGTCACCCGCAGCTCGCCCGCGCAGATCTCCATCGACCACGTCGTCGCGCTGGCCGAGGCGTGGCGCTCCGGCGCCAGCGGCTGGACCACGACGCGCCGCCAGCAGTTCGCCAACGACGTCACCGGCCCGCAGCTCATCGCGGTGACCACCGAGGTCAACAGCTCCAAGGGCGACCGCGACCCGGCCGACTGGAAGCCCCCGCGCACCGCCTCGTGGTGCGGGTACGCCAAGTTCTGGATCCACACCAAGTACCGCTGGAACCTGAAGATCGACTCCGCGGAGAAGTCCGCGGTGCAGAGCATGCTCAGCGGCTGCTCGTACTAGAACGGGCCCTTCCGGGAACGGATCGCCGGGGCATCCCGCCCACAGCCGGGGTGCCCCGTGCGGCCCCGGCGGTCAGTTGAGGGCGCGCGACACCAGCCGCACGAGTGCCGTGATCCCCCGGCCGATCCACCCGAGCGCCCCCGCCGCCACGGCCACGTCCGCGCCCTCCGCGGCCACGTCCGCCCTGCTGGACCCGGCGCGGCACGCCGGGCAGGAACGGGGCCAGCGGCGCTTCCGCGCACCGCACTTCCTGCATGTCGCCACGAACTCGATCTCCCCGCTGCTCCCGGCCCGGGCCCGTACGGGCTCCACGCAAAGCGGCCGACGTCCCCACCCGCCGCCTCGGCCGCGGTCCTGACCAGGTTACACAGCCGCCACCCGGCGAACGCCGGCTGGTCAGGACGGTCTACGGGCCCCGGGAACGGCCTCGGCGCCGCCCGCGGCGGCGGGCAGGTCGCGCTGGTACCACGTGCCGGGCTTGCTGCTGAGGTGCGCGGGGTCGGCCGGGCCGACGGCCACGAACCCTGCCTTGGCCAGCACCCTCTGCGACGCGGCGTTCCCG
>NZ_JACBXC010001355.1 GCF_013870535.1 Streptomyces phytophilus
ACTCCCGCGCCGCGCCCCTCGCGCCGCTCCCTGCTCGCCGCCGGATCCGCCGCTGCCGCCGCGCCCGTGCTGGCCTCCGCCCCGGCCCACGCGAAGGCGGCCCGGACCCGAATCCCGGCCGCACCCGACGAGTTCGACGAGTTCGACATCGCGGAACTGCGCCGCCGCATGGCCGCGGGGCGGCTCGACGCCGTCCGCCTCACCCGCCACTACCTGGAGCGGATCGAGCGCATCGACCCGCTCCTCCGCTCGGTCATCGAGGTCAACCCCGACGCGCTGCGCGAGGCGCGGAAGCTGGACGCCGAGCGGCGGCCCCGCGGCCCGATGCACGGCATGCCCGTGCTGCTCAAGGACATGTTCGAGACCGCCGACCGGATGCACACCACCGCCGGCTCGTACGCCCTGGAGGGCATGCGGGTCCGGGCGGACTCCACCGTCGCCGCCCGGCTGCGCGCCGCCGGCGCCGTCATCCTGGGCAAGACCAACCTCAGCGAGTGGGCCGGCGGCATGTCGCTGACCCACCACGCCGGTTGGAGCGCCCGCGGCGGGCAGACCGCCAACCCGTACAAGCTGGACCGCTCGCCCCACGAGTCCAGCTCCGGCACGGGCGCCGCCGTCGCCGCGAACCTGTGCGTCGCCGGCATCGGCACCGAGACGAACGGCTCGATCCTCGACCCGTCCTCGGCCAACTGCCTCGTCGGCGTCAAGCCGACCGTCGGGCTCGTCGGCCGCGGCGGGATGATCCCCGGGGTGCCGAGCCAGGACAGCGTCGGCCCGATGGCCCGCACCGTACGGGACGCCGCGGTCCTGCTCGGCACCCTCGTCGGCGTCGACCCGCGCGACCCCGCGACCGAGGCGGGCCGCGGCCACCGGCACCGCGACTACACCCGCTTCCTCGACCCCGACGGGCTGCGCGGCGCGCGGATCGGGGTGCCGCGCGACGTCTACTTCGGCTACAGCCACCACGCCGACGAGATCGCGGAGGAGGCGATCGACGCGCTGCGCGCCGCGGGCGCCACGGTCGTCGACCCGGCCGGCATCCCCACCGCGGGGCAGCTCGACGACCTGCCCGGCCAGGTCGTCGTCCAGGTCTACGAGGTCAAGCGCGGGATCAACGCCTACCTGGCCGGTGCGCCGGGCGACCACCCGCGCAGCCTCGCCGAGCTGATCGAGTTCAACCGCGCGCACGCCGACCGCGAGCTGCGGTACGTCCGGCAGGACGGGCTGGAGACCGTGCACCGGCTGGAGTTCGGCGAGGACGAATACCGGGAGGCGCTGGCGGTCAACCACCGCCTGTCGCGCACGGAGGGGATCGACGCGGTGCTGCGCGAGCACCGCCTCGACGCGCTCGTCATGCCGACCAGCGGGCCGCCGGCCAAGATCGACCTGATCCGCGGCGACGCCTACGGCGGCGGCTCCTCGACCCCGGCCGCGCTCGCCGGGTATCCGGCGGTGAGCGTGCCGGCGGGGTTCGCGTTCGGGCTGCCGGTCGGGCTGACGTTCATGGGGACGGCGTGGAGCGAACCGGTGCTGCTGCGGCTGGCGTACGCGTACGAGCGCGCCAC
>NZ_JACBXC010001356.1 GCF_013870535.1 Streptomyces phytophilus
GCCCGCCGGGACTTCGTCGGCCGCACCTGCGTCGTGCGCACCTCGGGCGTCACGCCCGCGTACGGCCAGGCGGAGGTGACCGCGGCCGACGGCTCCAGCGCGACCGTCCAGGTCAGGGGCGACGACGGCAACGGCCTCGCCGCCGGCAGCCGGGCACTGATCTTCGACTACGACGCCGAAGGCGAGTTCTTCCGCGTCGCACCCGCCGACGGCGTCCCCGACGCCCCCGGCTCGTTCGGCTGACACGCACGTCCGGACCGCAGAGAAGGAAGAACCCATGACCGCCATCACCACGGGACTCGGCGTGCTCGTAGCCGTGGTCCTGCTCATCGCGCTCGCCATGCTGTTCGCCGTGAGCCGGCTGTTCCGCAAGGTGCGGCAGGGCCACGCGCTCATCGTCTCCAAGATGCGGAAGGTCGACGTGACCTTCACCGGCACCGTGGTGCTGCCGGTGCTGCACAAGGCCGAGCAGATGGACATATCCGTGAAGACCATGGAGATCGAGCGGACCGGCAAGGAAGGGCTGATCTGCCAGGACAACATCCGCGCCGACATCCGCATCTCGTTCTTCGTCCGGGTCAACAAGACCGTCGAGGACGTCATCAAGGTGGCGCAGGCGATCGGCACCGAGCGGGCCAGCGACCAGGACACGCTCCAGCAGCTGTTCAACGCCAAGTTCTCGGAGGCCCTCAAGACCGTCGGCAAGCAGCTCGACTTCGCCGACCTGTACACCAAGCGCGACGAGTTCCGCGACCGGATCATCCGCGTCATCGGCACCGACCTGAACGGCTACAGCCTCGAAGACGCCGCCATCGACTTCCTTGAGCAGACCCCGATGTCCCAGCTCGACGCCCAGAACATCCTCGACGCCCAGGGCATCCGGAAGATCACCGAGCTGACCGCGGTCGAGAACGTGCGCACCAACGAGCTGCGGCGCGACGAGGAGAAGGAGATCACCCGCAAGAACGTCGAGGCCCGCGAGGCGGTCCTCGAACTGGAGCGCCGCCAGGCCGACGCCGAGGCGAAGCAGCAGCGCGAGGTCGGGATCGTACGGGCGCGGGAGGAGGCCGAGACCTCCAAGGTCCAGGCCGAGGAGCGGCTCAAGGCGCACACCGCGCACATCAGGACCGAGGAGCAGCTCGGCATCCAGAACGAGAACCGCGAGCGCGAGATCGCCGTCGCCCAGCTCAACCGGGAGCGCGTCGTCGCCATCGAGAACGAGAAGATCGAGAAGGACCGGCTGCTGGAGGTCATCGCCCGGGAGCGGGCGACCGAGCTGTCCCGGATCGCCAAGGACAAGGAGGTCGAGGGCGAGAAGCGGGACATCGCCGACGTCGTCCGCGAGCGGATCGCCGTCGAGAAGACCGTGGCGCAGCAGGAGGAGGAGATCAAGAAGCTGCGTACGGTCGAGGAGGCCGAGCGCGAGCGCCAGGCCCTGATCATCGCCGCGGAGGCGGAGGCGCAGGAGCGGCTGGTCAAGGACATCAAGGCCGCCGAGGCCGCCGAGCAGGCGGCGGACCACCGGGCCGCGGAGGAGCTGACGATGGCGGAGGCCCGCCGCAAG
>NZ_JACBXC010001357.1 GCF_013870535.1 Streptomyces phytophilus
TCTGTGGGTGTGGGGGTGGGTTTGTTGGGGCCGCGCAGGATGATGTAGATGAGGAGTGCGGCCATGACGGCGGTGCCTGCCCAGAGGGCTTGTTGCCAGCCGTCGATGTAGGACTGGCGGGCGATGTCGACGAGGTCGTCGGCGCTGGTGCCTGCGTGGGGTGAGGCTTCCAGGGCGGTGGCGATGCCTTCGCGGGCGGGGTCTGCGGCTTGTTCGGGGATGCCGTCCAGTTTGTCGTCGATGGCGTTGCTGTAGCCGGCCGACAGGATCGCGCCGAGCATGGCGATGCCCAGGGCGGTGCCGAACTCCCGGGTGACGTCGTTGAGGGCGGAGGCGACGCCCTGCTTCTCCCGGGGCAGGGCCAGGGTGATCGCCTCGGTGGAGGGCACCATGGCCAGGCCCATGCCGAAGCCCATGACGACGATGCCCGGCAGGATCGACAGGTAGCCGTTCTCGACGGAGACGAACAGGGCGATCAGCGCCAGGCCGGCGCCGGTCAGCGCGATACCCGCGGACATCGTCGCGCGGGGCCCGGCCTGCACGGACAGCCTGGGAGCCAGGCCCGAGGCCATCATCATCGTGACGGCCATGGGCATGAGCGACGCCGCGGACAGCAGCGCCGACCAGTCGAGCACGGCCTGCAGGAACGGGAAGAGGACCACGAAAATACCGGACTGGACACCGAAGACCACCACCAGCGTGATCGACCCGCCGCCCAGGCCGCGCTCCCGGAACAGCCGCACATCCAGCAGCGAGGCATCCCGGCGGCGCAGCTCCCAGACCACGAAGACGGCCCCGACGACCAGCCCCACGACCAGGCTGGCCAGGGTCAGACCCGAGGTCCAGCCGCGATCCGGCCCCTCCTGGAGACAGAAGATCAACGCCGCCACCGACACGACGGAGATCAGGGCACCGACGGTGTCGAAGCCGTGCCCGGACCGCTCGTGGGAGTTGGGCACCGACTTCAGCGTCAGCGCCAGAGCACCGACGACCAAAGCGATCGGCAGCGCGAACAGCCAGCGCCAGTCCGCGACATCGACGAGGAACGCGGACAGGAACATACCCAGGATGCCGCCACCGCCGGCGACACCCGTCCACACACCGATCGCCTTCCCCCGCCGCTCCTCGGGAAAGGTCGAGGTGATCACAGCCAGCGTGATAGGCATGATCGTCGCCGCACCCACACCACTGGCCACCCGCGCACCGATCATCACCTCGGCACTCGGAGCAACGGCCGCCACCACATTCGACACACCGAAGACCAGCAGCGAACCGACCAGCATGGGCTTACGCCCCACCCGGTCCCCGATCGCACCCAGCGGCAACAACAACGCAGCCAACGCCAGCGTGTAGATGTTGATGATCCACAAAACGGTGCTCTGCGACGTCTCGAAATCGACCGCCATCTCCGTCTGAGCCACATTCAACCCGGACACAGACGCAATCACAGCCATCAACGCCATCGAGACAGCGACCAGGATCACACGCAGACGACGCGCATCCAACACACCCCCGCCATCCCCGTCACCAGACTCCGCCTGCACAGAACTCGAACTCATGGAT
>NZ_JACBXC010001358.1 GCF_013870535.1 Streptomyces phytophilus
GTACGCCAGCGGGAGCCCGACGACGCCGCGGGCGCCGGCGTCCATGGCGGCGGAGTAGCCGGCGGGCGAGGTGTCGGCGGTGACGAGGACGGTGCCGACGGCGGGGAAGCGCAGCGCGACGTCGCGGATCAGCTCCAGCGCGGGCACGGGCCCGATCCGCTCGTGCACGAGGAGCACCTCGGGCAGTTCGGCCACGCCGGTGCCGGCGAGCGTCGCGAGGTGGTCGAGCAGCGCGACGGAGTCGCCGATCGGCGCGGCGGGCTCGGCGTCGGGCAGCTGGTGGAGCAGCGAGACGGTGGCGCGGGCCGCGTCGGGGTCGGCGATGACGGGCTGGATGCGTACGGTCATGGCCGCCGGCCCCCTTGCGCCGCGCAGGGGGGCGGGGCGGCGGCCCGTCGCGGGATGCGGATGGTCATGTGCGGCCCCTCACCGGTCCTCGTCGAGGGTGTACGTGCGGTCCTCGGGGGCGATGTCCGCGTCCTCCTCGCCGGGGGCGACCAGCGCGAGGCGCACGTGGGTGGCGAAGGACTCCGCGTACGCCACGCGCTGCGCGTCGGAGGTGGCCAGGGCGAAGGTGATCGGCACGGCCTCGCCCTCGTCGGCCCGGGGGTCGTCGTCGCCGGTGCGCTCGATCGGCGTCAGCTCGCCGACGTCGATGACGCGGGCGCCCGCCACGATCACCTGGGAGACGGGCTTGTCGCCGTCGCCCTGGGCGTCGAAGGTGGCGAAGATGTTGACCCGCGCGCCCGGGGTGATCTTTCCGGCGACGCCCGTGGAGGCGTCGATCATGATGGCGATCTCCTGCTGTCCGGGCTCCAGTTCCGGGCGGCCGCTGACCATGTCGCTCTGCAGCAGCGAGCCTTCCTTCAGCGGCGTGAGCGCGACCTTCCCGGCCAGCTCGTCCGGGTCGGTGACCGCGGTGTCGGGCAGCCAGCGCTTCGGCATGGTCGTCTTCTCGTACTGGTCGGCGCCGAGCGGCTCGTACGCCTCGACGTCGGTGGTGAGCCGGTACGCGGTGGCCTCGTCGCCGACCTTGGACTCCACGTCGCTGACGAACGCCAGCACGCCGGCGAAGGCGCCGAGTGCGACGAGGACCGACAGCAGGACGAGGATGATGCCGCGACGCTGGCGTGAGTTCATCGACGGGACCTCAACGGTTGATCTCGGGGGGTGACGGTATGGCCGCGCCGACAGCAGGCTGGTGCGGCGGCTGCGGTACGGACTGCTGCGGCGGCGGCTGCACCACGGGCGGGGGCGCGCCCTGCTGCGGTACGGGCTGCTGCATGAACTGCGGTACGGCCTGCGGCGGCGCGGGCGACGGGGCGGCGGGGCCCGGGGGCACCGGGGTGGCGCACAGCAGGCACCGGTCGCCGATGATCTCCAGGCCGCACCACGAGCAGCGCGCCCGCTGCACCGACGCCACCAGCCGGCTCAGCACCAGCGGGTCGGTGATCCCGGCGGCGAACTCGCACACCTTCTCCGTCGCCCACCACGGCGCGGACGCGGCGGGCAGCGGCGCCATCTCCATCGCCTGCACCCGCCAGCCGGCGGCCAGTTC
>NZ_JACBXC010001359.1 GCF_013870535.1 Streptomyces phytophilus
CTCGTCCTCGGCCACCGGCAGGAAGGCCATGCCGACGGCGTACGAGCCGGCGGCCGGCAGCGGGAAGTCCGCGGCGGCACGCAGGAAGGCGTCCGGGACCTGCAGCAGGATGCCGGCGCCGTCGCCGGTGTCCGGGTCGGAGCCGGTGGCACCGCGGTGCTCCAGGTTGCGCAGCACCGTCAGCGCCTGCTGGACGAGTGCGTGGCTGGCCTCCCCGCTCAGCGTGGCGACGAAGCCGACCCCGCAGGCGTCGTGCTCGTACCGGGGGTCGTACAGCCCCTGCGCTGCAGGGCGGGCCGCCTGGGATGCGTGCCGCATCGGCTCTCCCGTCGTCGTCGTGGCAGTGATGCGTGCCGAGGGACGACGTTGGCCCTGGCCGAAATTTCGTGCAGGTTACATGATGACCTGCAGCTCAGGAAGCGGATACCGCGTATCAGCATCCGGACACCCCTGGTCGGGGAGTGCACCCCGCCGAGCGGGGGATCTGCACGGTTCGTGCAGGAGGAAGTGCGGGCGGCACTGCCCGCGGTTCCCGTCACATGCCCACGCAGGTCCGGTTCGAAACGCTGCGGTAATAGATCAGGAGTGCGGGCAGGTCGCTTTCGAGGATACGGGATTCGGCCGGGCCCGCGGCCCGGCGGTCAGCCCCCGACGGCGGCCCCGAAGAGCGCGCCCAGGCCGTACGTCAGGGCCGCCGCGGCCCCGCCCAGCAGCAGCTGCCGCAGCCCGCTGTACCACCAGCTGCGGGCCGTGATGCGCGCCACCATCGCGCCGCAGGCGAAGAGCCCGGCCAGCGCGAGCAGCACCGCGGGCCACAGCGCGGTGGCGCCCAGCAGGTACGGCAGCACCGGCAGCAGGGCGCCGACGGCGAACGAGCCGAACGACGACAGCGCCGCCACGGTCGGCGAGGGCAGGTCGCCCGGGTCGACGCCCAGCTCCTCGCGGGCGTGGATCTCCAGCGCCTGCTCCGGGTCCCGCATGAGCTGCTTCGTCACCTCGGCGGCCAGCTCGGGGTCCACCCCGCGGGACTCGTACAGGTCGCTCAGCTCGCGCTGCTCGTCCTCCGGGTGCCGGCGCAGCTCGCGCCGCTCCACGTCCAGCTCGGCGAGGACCAGCTCGCGCTGGGAGGCGACCGAGGTGTACTCCCCCGCGGCCATCGAGAACGCGCCGGCCGCCAGCCCCGCGAGGCCGGTCAGCACGATGGTCCTCGACGAGACCGAGCCGCCGGCCACACCGGTGATCAGCGCGAGGTTCGACACCAGTCCGTCCATCGCGCCGAAGACGGCCGGCCGCAGCCAGCCGCCGGTGACGTCGCGGTGGGTATGGCCGTGCCGCTCGGCCGGCCGGCCCGCCTGCAACCCCGCTGACATGGGATCGCGCTCCCCTCGTCGATCTTCTGTTCGACGATACGCGCGGTCCCGGCCGCCCGCCAGCAAGGCAGGCCGTACTCACCTGGGGCGCCGCGCGCCACCGCGCGCCGCGCGCGGACCGCGTCCCCGGGATTCCCCGGCCCGGTCGCCGGACAGAATCCCCAAGGCGCTCCGGCCGGGATACCCGG
>NZ_JACBXC010000136.1 GCF_013870535.1 Streptomyces phytophilus
GGCGCAGACCGCCGCGCCCGCGACGGCCAGCGCGGGCAGGCTCGGCCAGGCGCCGCGCAGCACGCGCCGCAGCGCCTCGTTCTCGGCGTCCGGCGGGCCCGGCTCCGGGCCCGCCGGACGGCGGACCGCCGTCGTGTGCCCGCTCATCCGCGCAACCCCGCCTGCGCGATGCTCGCCACGAACGAGCGCTGGAAGACCAGGAACAGCGCGAGCACCGGCACCACCACCGCCGTGATCGCCGCGAACACCACCACCGGCGAGCCGCCGTGGCTGGACTGGAGGGTGACCAGGCCCACGGGCAGCGTCATGTTCTCCGGGGTGCTGAGGAAGATCAGCGGGGCGAGGTAGTTGTTCCAGACGGCCTGGAACGTCAGGATCGCCATCGCCGCCAGCGCCGGCCCGGACAACGGCACGATGATCCGGAAGAGGATCCACAGGTGCCCGGCGCCGTCGATGCGCGCGGCCTCGTCCAGCTCGCGCGGGATGGTGTTGAAGTACTGCCGGAAGAAGAAGATCGAGAAGACGTTGATCAGCGCGGGCAGCCAGAGCGCGGGCAGTGAGTCGATGAGGCCGAGGTTGCGCATCAGCACGAAGACGGGGATGACCGTCATCTGCGCCGGGATCATCAGCGCGCTGAGCAGCACGAGGAAGATCCCGTCCCGGCCGCGGAAGGTGAGCCGGGAGAAGGCGTACGCGGCGAGCACGCTGACCAGCAGCGAGCCGACGGTGGCGATGACCGCCACCTGGAGGCTGTTGAGCGCCATCCGGCCGAAGGGAATGGCGTCCGGCACACCGGTGAAGTTCTCGGTGGTGAAGGGTTTCGGAATCCAGTTGGGCGGTATCTCGAAGGCCGCCTGCTCCTCGGTGAAGCTCTGCACGACGAGCCAGACGAGCGGCGCGATCATGACGAGTCCGACGGCGACCAGGAGGAGTTCGAGCAGGAGGCGGGCCGGGCGTACGCGCCGGCGGCTGCGGGTCCGTACGGTCACTGCTGGTGCACCCACTTCCGCGAACCCCAGAACTGCAGCAGCGTGACGGCCATCATGATCACGAAGACGAGGATGGAGACGGCCGCGGCGTAGCCGATCTGGAAGGACTGGAAGCCCTTCTGGTAGAGGTACATGACGATGGTGATGGTCGAGTCGTCCGGCCCGCCGTCGGGCGTGATGATCTGCACGGGGTCGAAGATCTGGAAGGCCCCGATGAAGGTGACCACGGCGGCGAAGAAGATCGTCGGGGACATCATGGGCAGCGTGACGCGCCAGAAGACCTGGTACGGCCGGGCGCCGTCCACGCGCGCCGCCTCGTGGAGTTCCCGCGGCACGGTCTGCAGCCCGGCGAGCATGATGACGAAGGTGAAGCCGATGGTGTGCCAGAAGTCGATGGCGATGATGGCGGGCAGGGCCCACGCCGGGTCGGTGAACCACTCCGGGGGCTGCACGCCGATCTCGCCGGCGTAGTGGGTGACGAGGCCGAACGTCGGGTCGAGCACGTACTTCCAGAGCAGCGCGACCGCGGCCCAGGAGATGACGAACGGGAAGAACAGCGTGGTGCGGACGAAGTACGAGAGCGCCCTGTTCATCATCCGGTTGACGCCCATGGCGAGCAGCAGCCCGCCGCCGAGGTGGGTGACGACGGAGGCGAAGGCGAAGACGAAGGTGTTGGCCAGCGCCGTGTAGAGCAGCGGGTCGGAGAACATCTCGGTGAAGTTGCCGACGCCGTTGAACTCGGCGGGGGTGAGCATGTCCCAGCTGAAGAAGGCCAGGACGATGGCGACGACGAACGGCCCGGCCACGAAGGCGAGGAAGAGCAGCAGCGCGGGGCTGAGGAACGCGTACCCGACCCACTCGCCGCGCCGGAACCGGCCGCCGCCACGGGCCTTCTCGCGCGGGGCGGCGGCGCGCTTCGGCCGTGCCTGGGTCAGGGTCACAGCAGCCCGCTGAGCTTGCCGTTCGCGCTGCCCAGGGCCTCTTCCGCGGACTGGTTGCCGGTGATGGCGGCCTGCCAGCCCTGGGTGATGGCGGCCTGGGCCTCGGCGCCGCGCTCGGGCGAGGGGATGGGGGTGCCGTAGCCGAGGGCGGCAGGCAGGTTCTCGGTGCCGGCCGGGGCGTCGTCGGTGAACGCGGGGCTCGCGGCGACGGAGTTGCGGGCGGGGATGTTGGTGCCGCCGGCGGAGGCGTAGAAGGCGGACGCCTCCTTCGACATCATCCACTTCAGGAACTCCCAGGCGGCGTCCTTGTTCTTGGAGGCGCGCAGGATCGGCCAGCCGTCCCAGCCGACGCTGGCGCCGGGCTCGGCGTTGCTGGGCCACGGCACGATGCGTACGGAGTCGGTGAGCTTGAGGCGGCGCATGTCGAGGGTGGCCCACCGGCCGGCGCCGAAGGTGGCGAGCCTGCCCTTCTGGACCTGGGCCGCGGCGTTGAAGTCGCCGCCGGGCTTGGGCGAGAGGCCATCGTCGATGAGGCCCTTGACGAACTCTGCGGCCTCGACGGCCGCGGGGCTGTCGAACGTCGCCTCGTCCCAGGCGGCGTTGTGGGTGCTGGCGCCGTTGGTGAGCAGCCAGGGCATGATGTCGAGGAAGGGAAACGCGAAGCCGGCGGGCAGCAGGAACGCGCCGGTCCTGGACTTGATGCGCTCTCCGGCGGCGCGGAAGTCGTCCCAGGTCCAGCCGTCCTCCGGCAGGTCGACGCCGGCGTCGGCGAAGACCTTGGTGCTGCAGTAGAGGACCGAGGTGTTGTAGCCGCCGGGGATGAAGTACGTCTTGCCGTCGGTGGAGCCGTAGGTCTCGGTCCACTCCTTCAGCTTGGGGTCGGTGTCCCCGAAGTAGTCCTCGACGACCTTCCTGTCCCTGTCCAGGTACGGGTCGAGGGGTTCCAGGAGGCTCTTGGAGGCGAACAGCCGCTGGCCCTCGGTGGCGACCTGGACGATGTCGGGGACCTTGCCGCCGGCGATCTGGGTGGAGACGGTGTTGGCGAAGTTGCCCCAGGTCTCGGCGGCGATGCCGCGGGCCTTGATCTTCACCTTCGGCCTGGACTTGTTGAACTCCGCGAAGAGCGCGTTGAACGCCTCCTGCTGGGTGGCGTCGCCCAGATACACGAGGTCGAGCGAGGACGAGTCCCCCGAGCCCGATCCCCCGCAGGCCGCCAGGCTCCCCGCGGCGGGCGCGGCGAGCGCCGCCGCGCCCAGCGACCGCAGCACCTGACGGCGTGACATTCCTCCCGGTCCGACCCAACCCATTGCGGCTCCTCTCGCTGGGTCCGGGCCGTTTTTCGGCAGCACGGACCTTTCGTGACATACGGGTGGAATAGGGCGTGAAATCGATTTCTTGCCTGATGGCCAGCCATGCAAGCAGCGGGCCACCGCGGGGGTCAAGAGGCGTGCACGCGGAATCGCCGTGCGGCGGCCCCGCGGGCGGGCACCGGCACGCGTACGGGCCGCGCGCAGGCGCCCGTACGGGGCGGAAGGCCCTCCGCTACGCGGGCGGGGGGACTGCGCCGCCCCCGGCGCCCGCGGCAGCGGGGCGCAGCCGTACCGCGAGCGGCCCGCGGCTCCCCTCGTCGACCGACTCCCAGACCGCCTCCGCCGCGACCCCGGCCGGGCCCGCGGTGACGTGCACGACGCCCACGTGCCCCCCGGCGACGACCGGCCACCTGCCCGGCAGCGGGTCGAGTTCGACGGTCCCGGCGCCGGCGTCCACCACGGTGCGCGGCCAGGCGTGCGCCAGCCCGAACGAGGCCATGGAGCGCACGTAGTGGTTGCCGCACTCCACCTCGTTGAACGGGTTGCGCGCCCGCCCGTCGTAGCGGTCCCGGACGTCCGCCACCACGTGCTCCGCCGCGTCCCTGTCGCCCTGCGCGGCGAGCCCGAGGGCCGCGGTGTACTCCACGCCCGTCCACACCTCGTTGCAGTACGGAAAGGGTCGCGTCGGCCGGCCGCCGCGGGGATACGTGCAGTTCAGCAGCCCGTGCTCGTCGCCGAGGGCGAAGGTGCGCACATGGTTCATGTGCGAGTGGAACTCGGCGCGGTGGTTGTGCCGCAGCACGCTGCGCAGCGCGGTGGCGGTGTTCTCCGGGTCGAGCCCGGAGTCGAGCCCGCAGAGCACGGCGAGCGTGTGGCCGGCGAGCTGGTCGCCCATGCAGCCGGGGCCGATCTGGAGGTCCGGGTCGACCAGGTCGTCCGAGCCGACGTCGGGGTTGTCGCCGTCGTAGCGGATGCGCAGGCCGTCGGCGATGTTGCCGGCGGAGCCGGCGGGCAGCACCTTCTGCTCGTAGTACGCGCCGTTGAACAGCTCGGCGTCCGTCCGGGCCGCGCCGGCGGCCAGCACGTCCGCGCAGGTGCCGGCGAACGCGTGGTCGCCGAGGGCCCGCGCCATCCGCTCGCAGGCGGCGAGCGCGGCCAGGTACCAGGACTGGTTGACCCCGCTCGGCCCGTAGTACTCGACGTCGCTGGTGCTGTGCTGGCAGCCCTCCATCAGCCCGTCGCGGTCGGCGTCCCAGCCCAGCGGTATCCAGGCGAACTCCAGCGCCTTGCGCGCCCCCGGCCACAGCCGCGCCAGCTCGTCGTCGCGGCCGGTCAGCCGCCAGGTGCGGTAGAGCCGGACGAGGGCGCCCATCTGGCCGTCGGCGGCGGCGATGCGCCAGCCCGTGCCCTGGCTCGCCAGCGGCAGCCCGGTGCGGAAGCTCATCATGCCCCGCTCGTCCAGCGCGTGCACGAACTCCACCTCGCGCATCGTCCAGGCCAGGTCGGGGAAGAGCTGCTCCAGTGCGTACTGGTAGTTCCACACGTGCGTGCAACTGCCGTGGCAGCTGCCGTGGTCGGGGTTGCCGCCCTCCCAGGCCAGGAACGTGCCGTCGGCGATGCGGAAGCAGGTCGGCGTCTTCAGCACGGCGGCGTTGGAGAGCACCGCGTCCTTGACGGCGGGCGGCAGGCTGGAGGTCGTGACGGCCTCGACGTAGCCGCGGGTGCGGCGCTCGTGGCCGGCCAGCCGGGGCACGAGCCGGCGGACCACGTCGGCGGCGTCGGCGTAGCGCGTGGCGTAGTGGTTGCCGACGACGTCGGCGCCGTGGCCGTAGTCCGGCGGGCCCTGGAAGCGGTGGCTCCAGCCGCGGCGGTGCGGGAAGTGCCAGGCGACGACGAAGGTGAACTCCCGCTCGGCGCCCGCCGGCAGCCGGTCGGAGACCACGAGGGAGCCGGTGGGCACGCGGGCGCCCTCGGCGGGCTCGGAGAGCCGGCCGTCGGCGGCGAAGTCGTCCCAGAAGTCCAGCAGCGAGTCGCCCCAGGAGCGGCGCGCCCAGGTCAGCCGGTGGCTGGTGACGGGGTCGCCGAGGGCGGCGAGCGCCAGGGTGCCCCAGCTCTCCGCGTCCTCGGCGACCTCGGTGGTGCGGCCGGCGAGCGCGGTGGCGCCGTCGAGTTCGACGCGCTCGAAGACGTTGCCCGCGGGCAGGCCGCCGGTGTGGCGGCGGCCCGCGACGTGCTGGAGGTTGCCGCAGACGTCGACGGCCAGCTCCTCGGCGCCGGTGTTGCGCAGGCGCACGCGGTAGACGAGGGCGGGGATGCCGCTGGCGTCGGCGTCGCCGGGGACGAGCGGGTTGAAGACCCGTACGGTCGCCTCCACCGGCAGCCCGGGGTCGGTCAGCCGCACCTGGCCGAAGGGGTAGGCGGCGGCGAACTCGCCGTCGCGGAAGCGGGGCAGGCCGTGCAGCGCGGACGGGCTGCCGCCGTGGCCGGCGTACTCGGCGGGGAGCAGGGCCGATTCCAGGACGCGGGTGAACGCCCCGCTGGCGCCCTCGGCGCGCAGGCAGAAGAACGAGTCGGGGGTGAAGCCCTTGGCCGGGCGGTTGAACAGCTCCCAGTCGAGCAGCTGGCCGCGCCCGCCGAAGCCGATGGAGCCGGTGCCGATGCCGCCGACCGGCATGGCGATGTGGGCGAGCCGGTCGCCTCGGTAGCGGCGTACCACCGGCCAGGGGGTGTCGTGCATGGTTCCTCGCTTCCTCGGGTGCCGGTGCGGGCGCCCCCGGGGACGTGGAAGTGCGCCCGCTGCTACGGGACCGTATCCGAAATCGATTTCATCCGGCAGATGCCGCACGGGAGTGATCGCGCCCGGATGCGAGGGAAGGGGCGGCGGGGTCCGCGTCCGGATGGCGTCGCCGCCCCGGGGGCGAGGTAGGCGGGGAGGCCGCCGAGCGGCGGCAGGGGGTCAGCCTTGACGGCCGGGGAGCGCTGTGCGACGAGGCCGCAGCTGCCCTCGCGCTCGGCCCAGCGATGACAGCGCCGGGCTACGGGGCGGCAAGCCGGTACCGGGCGGGCGGGCCGGGGGAGGTGCTGGGGCTACGGGGTGGCGGTGCCGGGGTGGGCGGCTTCGCGGGTGACTGGGCGGACGGGGGTTTGGAGCATTGGTCCCACCTCGGCGGCGGCCCGCCGCAGCGGAACAGCCGGGCTCCGGCGAAAGCGGCGACGAACGGGAACAACCGGGGATCACGTACCAAGGCCCGAAGATGCCCCCGGCGGAACGGTTGGATGCGCGACGCTGGGCAAAACTCCCAACCTGTGGGGCATTTGTCCTGGTTCGCAGAGGCTGTGGCCGCGAGTTTGCACCCACGGCGCGCACTCGGAACGGCCTGGGTGGCAACCGGTACACACCGGACGAGTAAATGGACGCGGACGGGCACAAGTCGGGCCGCGTGCGCGCTTTGCCCGATTACCGCAAGTTACGGCCGGATCTCTCCGCCGGGGTGGGTAAACCAGGCCGAGAGCACGTCGCGGAACGACGGGTTGCGGCGCCCCTGGTTCGGGTGGGGCCGAAGGGCTGAGCGCTGCTTGCCCGGACCATCGCCGCTGTGGCCGGAGCCCGGCTGTTCCGCTGCGGCGGCCCGCGTCCGAGGTGGGACCGATGCTCGAACCCCACGTCACCCGGCTCACACACGACGCCCGCCCATCCCGCCCCCATCGCCGGCCCGCCTCCCGCACCCCGGCACCACACCCCCGGGCCGAAGGAGCCCACCGCCCGGGGCGCCCCGGGTGCCCGGTGGCGCAGCGTTCGTGAAGGTGCCCCCGCCGCTGGGAACATTCCTCCGGCAACGGGGGCGCTCGCTCGCCTTCAGGCGCGCATTAGCTCACGAACACTCGCGTAACCGTTCACCCCGTGCTTCCGCAACGTTCACCGCATCCGTGAGCGATTCCCGCAGTCGCTCACACGCGAACTTCCATTCGTCCTGTGTGCGCAACTCGTCGAGCATCGGGCCCGTGATCCTCAGCAGCGAGCGCGCGTTATCGAGCAGCCGGACCTCTGCCTCGTCGGCAATCCGGTCGAGCACGCCGCCCTTGTCGCTGATGACGTACGTCCTCCGGTCCCCCTCCAGCCAGGGCAGGCCGGCGTGGGCGCGTCATTGCGACACCAGCGCGAGCGCGAACACATCAGCGAGGAAGATCACGTAATACTCGGTAAGGGCGACGCTGACCGCGAATCCCGCAGTCCGCTGCTTGGGCTGTCTGTGTAGGCTCATGTCGTCGGTCACTCCTTGTCAGTGGTCGGCCACGCCCCCGGGCCGTTCACGCGGTCGCGGGGGTTCCCATCGATTCAACGAGGGGCGGGAGTCGCCGTGCGTGTCCCGGCTGTTGACCGTCCACCGCTGACTGTTGACTGGGCGTAGCCTTGCCATATGAGCGTCAGCGTGGGGGCGGTCAAGGTCGCCATGACCAGACAGTCAGTCGGCTTGCGGGAGTTGGCGCGACGGACGCACTACGACGTCGCCTACATCTCTCGTGCCCTCAGGGGCTTGCAGCGGCCCTCCGAGACGCTGATGCGCGCGCTGGCCGACGCTCTGAACCTCAGCGATGATGACGACCGGGTGGCCTACGCGGCGCGGAACCCGGGGCGGATCGACGCTGCGGGCGTACAAGCCCTTGCCGCCTCGCTGGCAGCGCAGCGCAGAGCCGACGACGTAGTTGGGCCCGGCCCCCTCGTCAACGCGGCGGAAGCCCAGCGGGAGGCTCTGACGGCCCTACTGCGTAAGACGTCCGGCAAGCACCGCAAATCCCTTGCCGCCGTGGCAAGCCAGGCAAGTCAGTTCGCCGGTTGGCTGCGAATCGAACTGAGCGACTATCCGCGCGCCAGTGCCTTACTGAACGAAGCGATCGACCTTGCTGACGAGATCGAAGACGGTTCGCTTGCGGCGCAGGCGCACAATCTCCGTGGCAACATCGCGCGACAGCGACAGCAGTGGAGTGCCGTTCACCGGAACTTCGTAGCCGCGTACGCCAGCGAGAGCGCGCCACGCCAACGTGTGGTCAATGGCGCGCAAGCCGCTTGGGCACTCGCCATGCTCGACAGGCGTAGCGAAGCCGAGCAACTGCTGAGTGAAGTAGAGGCGTTGCGTGACAAGGCCGCGGACTGCGCCCCACCGGCTACCGCCTATTGGCTCACGCCGGAATGGATGAGCCTCCCTATCGGGCACGCGCACCTGTTGCTCGGCAGGCACCGGGACGCCGCCGAACACCTGCGGACCGGCCTCTACAGCCTCCCGCTTGAACTTCGCTACGCGCTCTGGACGTCGGAGGCTCGGGCAGCGCTGGCCGAGGCAGAGGTGTAGCGCACGACGAGCAGGTGGGCATCCCGTACCCGAAGACACCGTGACGCACACGCGCCGTCCCGGTGTCGCAGCCGCTGCGGGCGCGGTGTGCGGCGGGGTGCCC
>NZ_JACBXC010001360.1 GCF_013870535.1 Streptomyces phytophilus
GTGTGCGCTGGGCGGGGTCGCGGTGGCCTCCAGCGCGGGTGTGCTGCCATCGCCGTCGTTCATCCAGGACTCCGGCGGCAACAACCGGTCGCCGAGCGTGGGCGCCACGTCGTCGGCGCAGACCCCCGGCGGCGAGAAGGGGGACGGCTCCGCCGCGGAGGGCGGCAAGGGGTCGGGCAAGGACGGCAAGGGCAAGGACTCCGGCAAGGACGGCAAGGACACCAAGGGCCAGGGCAGCG
Source organism: Streptomyces phytophilus (assembly GCF_013870535.1). Classification (GTDB taxonomy): domain Bacteria; phylum Actinomycetota; class Actinomycetes; order Streptomycetales; family Streptomycetaceae; genus Streptomyces; species Streptomyces phytophilus. Next base: position 240 of record NZ_JACBXC010001360.1, read on the forward strand.
GTACGGATCCGGATCTGCCGGGGCGCGGCGTCATCGGCGACATCCGGGGCGACCAGCCGCCGAACATGGCGGACGCGGACTCCGTCCTCGACGAGCTGTGCCGCGACTACCTCGCCGCGCAGGCCGGTACGGGCGCGATGCCGGGCCAGGGGCGGCTGCGCGTCCTGGAGCAGGCGGCGGGTTCGCCGGAGGCGATGGCGTCGTACTGCTCGAACCGGCTGGGCACGAGCGTGGGTACGCCGGGCGGCGCCACCGGTGGCGGCACCGGCGGCTCCACGGGCGGCTCCACCGGGGGAAGCACGGGCGGCGACACGGAGGAGCCGACGAGCCCGAGCCCGTCGCTCCCGACGGACCCGGGTACGGACCCGGGCGGCACGGGCGGCTCCGGCGGGGACACCGGCGGCGACACCGACGGCGGCAGCGAGGACGGCGGCGGCAGCGAAGGCCCGCCGCAGAACGGCCCGTCGCCGAACCCGAGCGCCAACATCTCCGAGTCACCCGCCCCCGAGCCCTCGGCCACGGCCACCGCCGCGGAGCCGGAGGAGTCCGCCACCGGCTGACGCCGCGGCGCTCCGCTCCCCCCGCAAGTCGCCCGCCGCATCGCCTTTTTGTCCCGTTTCACCCGGAGCGGGACGCGCGAGCCCGGGGCGGCACCTGCCGGTTCAGGAGAAATGTGGGGGTGCTCACGTCAAACGTCCATGATGTCTGGCATTGTTGCACTGTTCTGTTCGATTCCGGGTGTGGCTGGGGCAGCGGCCTGACGGAGAGCGCGCGGGGGCGCGGGCACGGTGCACAGTGCCGCAGGCCGATCACGAGGCGCACAAGGTGGGGGAACACGACAGACCGGCGGCCGCACGCGCGGCCCCGGGACACAAGGTTGCGGACGAGGACCTCCAGCCACTGGTCCAGCGGGCGCAGAACGGCGACGAGGAGGCGTTCACCGCGCTCTACCGGCGGCTGCAGCCGGTGCTGCTCGCGTATCTGCGCGGCGTGGTCGGCGACGACGCCGAGGACGTGGCCGCCGACGCCTGGCTGGTGATCGCGCGCGACCTCGGCAGGTTCCGCGGCGACGGCCCGTCGTTCCGCGGCTGGACGATCACGGTCGCCCGGCGCCGCGCGCTCGACCTGCTGCGCCGCGAACGCCGCCGCCCGCAGGGCGTGCTGCTCGACGAGGGCCTCCACGACCTGCCCGCCGAGCGCGCCGCCGAGGACCACGCGCTGGAGTCGATGGGCACCCGGCAGGTCCTCGGGCTCATCTCCACGCTGCCCCGCGACCAGGCGGAGGCGGTGCTGCTGCGCACGGTGGCGGGGATGCGCG
>NZ_JACBXC010001361.1 GCF_013870535.1 Streptomyces phytophilus
TGCCGGCGATCCCGTCGAGCGCCTCGGCGACGGCCTTGCGGTCCAGCCGCTCCGGGTCGGAGACGACGAGGTGGGCGGCGACGGAGGTCTGCACGCCGATCAGCGTGATGCTGTGCGCCAGCAGGTCGTGCAGGTCGCGGGCGATGCGCAGCCGCTCCTCCGCCACCCGTCTGGCCACGGTCTCCTCCCGGGTGCGCTCGGCGCGTTCGGCCCGTTCGACGATCGCGGAGAGGTAGTTGCGGTGCACCCGCGCGGCCTCGCCGAAGAGGGCGACGGCGATGACCCAGCCGGAGATCCGCAGGATGTCCATGGCCCGGCTCATGTCGACCGTCGTCAGCACCGCCATCAGCCCGCCGAGCAGCCCGCCGACGACCAGCGCGGTACGCAGCCGGGGCCCGGCGAAGGCCAGCGAGTAGACGGCGACCACGGTGGCGGGCACCGGCGCGTGGTGGACGTTCTGCAGCCCGTGGTACGGGAGTTGGAGGGCGATGACCGCCGCGAACGTCGCCATCGGCGCCGGCCGCCGCCACGCCAGCGCGGCGCAGGTCGCCACCAGCAGCACCCAGCCCGGCACGTCCGGCCGGTGGGCGCCCACCTCGACCTCCGCCAGCAGCGCGAGCCCCGCCGACATCGCCGTCACGGCCGCCGCGAGCGCCAGGTCCCTGCCCAGCGGCACGACGAACCGCCCCTGTACCGATGTCGGTGGCGGCATGCGGCTCTTCCTCACCCGGACGGCCCGGTCGTGTCGTTCCGGGTACGCCCCGGGGCGACGGTGGCAGCCCCGCCGGGCGGCTTCGCGGAGAGGCGCGCCGCCCGGCGGGGCAGGGTCCACGGGCTCCGGCCGGGGGAACCGGAGCCCGCAGTCCGGTGGGTGGTGCAGCGCACCGGCGGCCGTCCTCCGCCCGCCGCGGACCCGGCCGGGGGGTGCGGGCACGCAGGGGTGGAGGACGCGCCGCCGCTGCCCGGTCACCTCCCCACCAGTTCGGGACGACTGCGTGGTCGTGCGCTCGTACGTGTCCAGCCTCCCGGGCGGCGCGGCGGGTGTCCTCGCTCCCGCGACGGAGACCGGCGCTACTGCCCGGGGCGACCCGGACCGGCCGCTACTCCCCGGGGAGTACGCGCAGGTGGTACCGGCCCCGGGTCAGGCGCCGGGCGTGAGCTTCGCGGCCATCACGACATGCGGGCCGACGCCCTCGATGACGAACTCCGCGCCGCGCACCTCGAAGCCGCGCTTGAGGTAGAAACCGGCGGCCGAGGTACGGGCGTTGCACCAGACCAGGTGCGCGCCGCGGGACGCCGACTCGGTGAGGCCCGCGGCGAGGACGGCGACGCCGTAGCCCCGGCCGCGCGCGGCGGGGTCGCTGGCCATGCCGCGGAAGCGGTAGGCGGGGGTGTCGTCGCCGGGGAGCGCTTCGGGGCAGAAGGAGACGCAGGCCGCGAGCGCGCCCTGGTCGTCGTACGCGGCGAGGTGGAAGGCGCCCGGCGCGCTGTCCTCCGCGAACTCCGCCTCGGCGGGCGGGCGTCCCGGCAGCAGCACGGAGTGGCGCAGTGCGAAG
>NZ_JACBXC010001362.1 GCF_013870535.1 Streptomyces phytophilus
TGTGCGTCGCGGACCCCGGGGCGGACGCGCGCGGGCCCGAGCAGAGCGGCAGGTGGCACGCCGCGGTCGTCGCCCACGTCGTACGCGGCGGGCGGGCCTGGATCAGCACCGTGCGGCTCGACGGCCGCCCCGCGATCCGGCTCTGCGTCACCAGCCACCGCACCCGCGCCGCCGACATCGAGACCGCGGTGGCCGCGCTCGACGAGGCCCGCGCTGCCGTGCCCCGCTGAGCGAGCCGCGCGGGTACGGGCGTCAGAGGTTCACCGAGGCCCGTACCGGGAGGTGGTCGCTGCCCGTCTCGCCCAGCACGTCGGAGCTGACCGGCTCCACGCCGCGCAGCAGGATCTGGTCGATCCGCGCCATCGGGAAGTCCGCCGGCCAGCTGAAGCCGAAGCCGCTGCCCGCCGCGCCCTGCGCGGAGCGCACCTGCGAGGTGATGTTCGCCAGCGCCCGGTCGTTCATCGTGCCGTTGAGGTCGCCGAGGAGCAGCACGCGCTCGACGGGCTCGTTCTTGATGGCCTCGCCGAGGGCGTCGGCGCTCGCGTCGCGCTGGTTGGCCGTGAACCCGGCGTCGAGCTTCACCCGCACGGAGGGCAGGTGGGCGGTGTAGAGCGCGAGCGGGCCGCCGTCGGTGGCGACGGTGGTGCGCAGGGCGCGGGTCCAGCCCATGTGGATGTCCACGGACCGGGTGTCCGACAGCGGGTACTTGCTCCACACCCCGACCGTGCCCGCCACCTTGTGGTACGGGTACGCCCTCGCGAGCCCGTCCTCGTACGCCGCCCTGTTGTCCTGCGTGACCTCCTGGAGGGCGAGCACGTCGGCGCCGGACTCCACCAGCTTGCGCGCGGTGCCGGGGGCGTCGGTGTTCTCCTCGGCGACGTTGTGGCTGACGACGGTGAGGTCGCCGCCGCCCCCGGACTTGTCGGTGAGCAGCCCGCCGAAGAGGTTGAACCAGACGAACACCGGCAGCACCAGCGCGCACACGGCGGTCAGCGACCGCCGCCACAGCGCGCACACCAGCAGCACCGGGACGGCGAGGCCGAACCACGGCAGGAACGTCTCGACCAGGCTGCCCAGGTTGCCGACCCGGTTGGGGATCGCCGCGTGACCCATCATCACGATGCCGTCGAGCAGCGCGAGCGCGGCGACCACCAGGCCGCGGCGCCAGGTGCCGGGGCCCAGGCCCTCGCGGAGCCGGCGGCGCCAGTACACCGCGCGCGACTCCGCGGAGGCGGCCGCGTGCGCCCTTCCGGTGCCGCGGCCGGTCTCCGCCATGTCCACCTGCGTCATGCGCTGTTCCTCACGTCACTGCACTTGCCGGTCTGCCCCCGCTGTCCCCTACCTGACGAACGGGACGGTGCCGCGAGTTGCGGGCGGGGCCCGCCGGAAGGTCACCGTAGCGAAACCGGGACATTTCATCGGTCAGGTGAACGCAGGCCGTCCAGCACGGCGTCGACGACCTGCGCGGCGGGTCCGGCGGGCAGCGGCTGTCCCGGGTGCAGCACGGCGCGGGCCAGCACGGGGCCGGTGAACAGGTCGGCCAGCAGCTCGGGG
>NZ_JACBXC010001363.1 GCF_013870535.1 Streptomyces phytophilus
CCCCCGGCCGTCCCCGTACGCCCTCAGCCCGCGCCCCTCACCGTCCCCGCCAGGTCCGCGAACTCCCCCCACTCCAGGCGCGGCTCGCGCGGGTCCCACACCTTCTGCGCCAGCGCCGCCAGCGGCAGCCTGACGCCCTTCGCCACCTGCCCCGGTGTCTGGGCACCGGCCAGGTCCCCCCACACCGCGAAGCGGGCGCCCAGCACCTTCTCCGGGCCCGCCAGCCGCTTCGGCACCGGCCGGGTGCCGCGCAGCACCGCGGGGGTCCACTCCTCGTAGATCCGCTCGCCCGTGGGGTACGTGAAGTCGTTGGGCTCGCCCAGGACGTAGTACAGGTACTCGTCGTTGAGGTTGACCAGCCGGCGGCCGTCCTCCAGGAACGCCTGCGGGTCGCGCGCGAACGCCTCCTTGCCCGTCCAGTACTCGACCTCCCGGTCCCGGTCGGGACCGACCTTCGCGCCCGGGATGAAGCCGTCGTTCCACGCCTTGACCTTCTTGCCCTCCTCCTTGACCGTGTCCGCCCGCTCGTTGAGCCAGTCGGCGGTGAGGTCCGCGACGGCCGCGCCCGCGCCGTGGCGGTCGCGGGCGGCGGCGGCCAGGTGCGGGTAGCGGGCCTCGGGGTCGCTCGCCATCAGCGCGACGTACTCGTCGCCGCCGATGTGCATGTACGGGCCGGGGAAGAGCCGCGCGTACTCCGTCAGCAGGTCGTCCACGAGCCGGCCCGCGCGGGGCTCGGAGATGTCGATCGCGCCCTCCACCGGGGTGCCTTCGGGGGTCTTCAGCTGGAGGTCCGGGTGGGCGTCGAGGACGGCGCCGAGGTGGCCGGGGGAGTCGATCTCGGGGATGACCGTGATGTGCAGGTCGGCGGCGAGTTCGATGATGTCCCGTACCTCGGCCTTGGTGAGGTGCGGCGTGGAGACCACCTCGGGGTGGCTGTCGCTCTCGACCCGGAACGCCTGGTCGTCGGAGAGGTGGAGGTGGAGCTGGTTGAACTTGAGGTCGGCCATCTCCCGGAGGCGGTCGGACAGCCACGCGGCGCTGAAGTGCTTGCGGGCGATGTCGACCATGAACCCGCGCTGCGGGCGGTCGGGGCGGTCCTCGATGCGGCCGGGCGGCACGCCGCCGTCGGCGCGGGCGGCCTGGAGGAGTGTGCGGGTGCCGTAGAAGACGCCGGTGCCGGTGGCGGCCGTGACGGTGGCGCGGCCGTCGGCGACGTCGATGCGGTATGCCTCGGGGCCGCCGGCGCGGCGGGGTTCGAGGCGGAGGCGGACGTCGCCCGGGACCTGCCCGAGCGCCGTGCCGTCCCCGCTGTCGCTGTCGCTGCCGCCGTCGTCGGTGCCGTCGCTGTCGCTGTCGTCGTCCGCGTAGCGCATGCCGAGTTCGGCGGCGAGGCGCATGGCCTCGTCGGTCAGCCCGGCGTCCTCGGCGACGACGCGGGCGCGGTCGGCGGGCCGCCAGCCGGTGCCCCCGGCGCGCTCGTAGGAGCGGACGGCGGGGATGGTGCGGGGGTCGGGGAGGGACTTCGCGCGGTCGGCGCGGGGCGCGCCGCTGCG
>NZ_JACBXC010001364.1 GCF_013870535.1 Streptomyces phytophilus
TGCGCGTCACCCCCACCCCGCCCGCGCCCCCGGCGCCCGGCGCCGGGGCTCGCGCCGGGCGCGCAAGCCGTCGGTCACCCTGTGCACCCGTGCGCCGTACGCAGAGTCCCCCGGCCTTCCTCCTCCGGATCTGTAGCGAATTCATGACGTTCCCCGCCCCGCCCAGGGCCGGGGGAGGGGGGTATCGGGGGCATTAGCATTTCTGTCTGTCCCAGCCCGTCTCCAGGATCGCGAGCCTCATGACAGCTCCTGACAGCGCCGATGTCCTACTCGTCCACGGCGGTACGCCCCTGCGGGGCGAGATCCACGTCCGCGGGGCCAAGAACCTCGTGCCCAAGGCGATGGTGGCCGCGCTGCTCGGCAGTTCCCCCAGCCGGCTGCGCAACGTCCCGGACATCCGCGACGTGCGCGTGGTACGGGGCCTGCTCCAGCTGCACGGCGTGACCGTCGGCCCCGGCGAGGAGCCGGGCGAGCTGGTGCTCGACCCGACGCACGTCGAGAGCGCGCACGTCGCCGACATCGACGCGCACGCGGGCTCCTCCCGGATCCCGATCCTCTTCTGCGGCCCGCTGCTGCACCGCCTCGGCCACGCCTTCATCCCGGGCCTCGGCGGCTGCGACATCGGCGGCCGGCCCATCGACTTCCACTTCGACGTGCTGCGCCAGTTCGGCGCCCGGATCGACAAGCGCGCCGACGGGCAGTACCTGGAGGCGCCGCAGCGGCTGCGCGGCACGAAGATCCGGCTGCCGTACCCGTCGGTGGGGGCCACCGAGCAGGTGCTGCTGACGGCCGTGCTGGCCGAGGGCGTCACCGAGCTGTCCAACGCGGCCGTCGAGCCGGAGATCGAGGACCTCATCTGCGTACTGCAGAAGATGGGCGCGATCATCGCGATGGACACCGACAGGACCATCCGCATCACCGGCGTCGACAAGCTCGGCGGCTACACCCACCGCGCCCTGCCGGACCGGCTGGAGGCCGCCTCCTGGGCGTCCGCGGCGCTGGCGACCGAGGGCGACATCTACGTACGCGGCGCGCTGCAGCGCTCGATGATGACGTTCCTCAACACCTTCCGGAAGGTCGGCGGCGCCTTCGAGATCGGCGACGAGGGCATCCGCTTCTGGCACCCGGGCGGCCCGCTGAACGCCATCGCGCTGGAGACCGACGTCCACCCCGGCTTCCAGACCGACTGGCAGCAGCCGCTGGTCGTCGCCCTCACGCAGGCGTCGGGGCTGTCGATCGTGCACGAGACGGTGTACGAGTCGCGCCTCGGCTTCACCTCCGCGCTCAACCAGATGGGCGCGCACATCCAGCTCTACCGCGAGTGCCTGGGCGGCACGCCCTGCCGCTTCGGGCAGCACAACTTCCTGCACTCCGCGGTCGTCTCGGGGCCGACGAAGCTGGAGGGCGCCGACCTGGTCATCCCGGACCTGCGCGGCGGCTTCTCGTACCTCATCGCGGCGCTGGCCGCGCAGGGCACCTCGCGGGTGCACGGCATCGACCTGATCAACCGCGGCTACGAGAACTTCCTGCAGAAGCTCGCCGACCTCGGC
>NZ_JACBXC010001365.1 GCF_013870535.1 Streptomyces phytophilus
GGCGTGTCAGGCCGGGTTCTCCGCGTGGGTCAGGGTCTGCCAGGCCACGAAGAGGTTGTTGGACCCGGCGGGCCGGCTCTGCTCGGTGTAGCGGCCGGTGTTGGTCATGGCGATGCCCATGCGGTGGTGCAGGGCGTTGTAGCCGATCTCGGTGACCGGGCCGAGCCCGCGGTCGACGCTGCCGCCGCAGAGCCAGCCGGGCGGCGCCTCGCCCAGCTCGTAGCGGGACTGGAAGCCGAGCGCGTGCCGCAGTCGCTCGCCGACGTCCGTCCGGTAGAGGTCCTCGCCCTGGATCCGGGCCGTCTCGGCGACGTGCGAGATCGACGCCAGGCCGTATCCGGTGTGGGTGAAGTCACGGCAGGTCTCCTGGGTCAGCCCGGTGACGAAGGTGGACTGCCCCTGCCAGTAGTTGATGATCTTCTGCCGGGTGTCGAGGTTCTGCTTCGGCACGGTGCGGGGCAGCTCGCCGTCGGACTCCAGGTAGATGAACGCGGGCACGCGGGTGCGGAAGGTCTGCATCGCCCGGTCGTACGCGCCCTTGTCCTCCAGGAAGACGGCGATGCCGACGGCCGCCTCCATCATCGTCAGCTCCCAGTTGCCGTTGGAGCTGGAGCCTCCGATGATCTTCGGCAGGTAGACGTCGCGCAGCATGGTCCGGAAGCGGCCCTCGTTCGCCCAGCCGCCGTCGTACGTGTACTTGATGATCTCGGCGGCCTTCGGCCAGGAGGAGCCGGCCCAGCCGGTCTGCAGCGGCGCGTTGCTGTTGGTGTGGTCCCGGATGGTCGCGGACCAGGCGTCCATCAGCTCGATGGACTTGCGCGCGTAGCGCTCGTCGCGGGTGATGTACCAGGCGAGCGCGGTGGTGTACGCGGCGATCGCGTCCTCGCGCTCGTCCGTGCAGCCGTAGTTGGGGTTGGAGTACGAGCCGCACTCGACGATCGCCCGGGGCTTGGGCGTCCGGCTGAGGCTGGCGTACTTGCTGCCCATCATCTGGTCGTAGGCGCCCTTCCAGGGCTGGGCGCCGGCGTTCACCTTCTCGCGGGTGAAGTCCAGCTGGCCCCGGGAGACGGTGACTCCCGGGTGGGCGAAGTCCGCGGGCGCGGCGTCGGCGCGTTCGGTGCCCGGCCAGCCGAGGAGCGAGGCGACCAGGGCCGTGACCGCCGCCGCGAGGGTGGCGAACAGCGCGGCGCGCGGTCTGCGGCGATGGCGTGCGGGTGTGGGGGTGCCCTGCATGGTGGGGTCCATCCGTTCGCGTATATGAACTTTGAGTGTTCACGTGAACACCGTGACAGTCGGTGACCTTAGGTACGTACCAACTGCGCGTCAAGGGCCGGGACATGACCCCGTACGCACGACGACCGGGACGGGGCGCGCCTCGCCCCGTCCCGGTCGTGATCCGCCTGCGCGGGGGCCGGACCGGCCCCGCGGTCAGTCCCGGCCGGCCGGCCGCACCACCGCCGCCGCGCCCCCGCCGCGGCGCTCCGGCTCCGCCGCCGCGACCCAGCGCCCGTCGGGCAGCCGCTCGACGCCGGTCGCCGCGCCGATCTCG
>NZ_JACBXC010001366.1 GCF_013870535.1 Streptomyces phytophilus
GGGCGGCGGAGGCGCCGGATGCGGAGAAGGCAGAAGACGGGACAGGGGCGGCGGAGACAGAGGAGACGCCCGGGGCGCCGGAGTCGATAGAGGCGCCGGACGACGCTGCCGCGCCGGGGGCTTCGGAGGGGCAGTGGCCTTCGGGAGCAGCGGAATCGACGGGGTGGGACGACGGGACGCTGGTGGTGCTGTCCGTGCCGGGGCCCGCGGCCGCGGCTCTCGCCGGTGCGGCGGCCGGCGAGCGGCTGGCGGTGACGCTGCGATGACGACACTTGCGCGGATCGTCACCGGCCCGGGTGGGAGGATTGGACAATCCTTCCGTATCTCTGCCATACCTTGCTGGGTCGGCCGACCCGTCGAGAGTGAAGCGAGGAAGGGCATTGAGCACGCAGGGCGCCGGGAGCACCTCGGACAGTCAGGGCGTCATCGCCGGGTTCAAGCAGTTCCTGATGCGCGGGAACGTGATGGAACTCGCGGTCGCCGTCGTCGTCGGCGCCGCGTTCACGAACATCGTGAACGCGGTGGTGAAGGGCGTCGTCAACCCCATCGTCGGCATCTTCGGCTCGAAGAACCTCGACAAGTACCACTCGTGCTTCAGCGACGTCTGCACGACGAGCCCGGAGGGCGAGGTCACCAAGGGCATCTCGATCCTCTGGGGCCCGGTGCTGAGCGCCACGCTGACGTTCGTGATGACGGCAGCCGTCGTCTACTTCGCCATGATCCTGCCGATGAACAAGCTCAGGGAGCGGCAGGCGGCGAAGGGGGCGGTGGCGGAGACGCCCGCGGAGGCCACGGAGATCGAGCTGCTGACGCAGATCCGCGACGAGTTGGTGGCCCAGCGCAACGGCAACGGCCCCGCGCCGAGCCGAGACGGCGGCACGCTGCCGACGCAGAGGTAGGACTGCGGACCGCTGTCCGCCGGCGGCGGGCCCGCGGAGGGCCCGGTCGGCACCGGACCGCGCGGGGTCAGATGTGGTGGGGCGGCTTCTCGTCGAGGAAGCGGGCCAGGTCGGCCGCGCTCCCCTCGGCGGCGGGCCGCTCGCCCCAGCCCTCGTCGGTGTCGTCCCGGCTCGGCTGCGCCAGCGGATCGTCGAAGACGAGCGGGTTCTCGGGCTCGGTGCTCATGCACCCCAGGGTACGCGGCAGCCCTCGCCGCAGGCCGGGGCGCGGTCGGGGGCTCTTCGGCCGGTTCGGGGGCGCTGGGCGCGGTTAGGGTGCGTTGCATGGGCGTGGACGGGATCACGGATGTGGCGGGGGTGCGCGTCGGGCACGCGTCGCGGACCGGCGGCGGCTGGCTGACCGGGACGACGGTGGTGCTCGCTCCCGAGGGCGGTGCCGTCGCCTCCGTGGACGTACGCGGCGGCGGGCCCGGCACGCGGGAGACCGACGCCCTCGACCCGCGCAACATCGTGCGGCGCGTGGAGGCGGTGGTGCTCACGGGCGGCAGCGCGTACGGGCTGGCTGCCGCCTCCGGAGTGATGGCCTGGCTGGAGGAGCAGGGCCGCGGCTTCCGGGTGGGGCCCGACCCGGCTCAGGTGGTCCCG
>NZ_JACBXC010001367.1 GCF_013870535.1 Streptomyces phytophilus
ACCGCCCGCGTCCGCTTCCTCCTCGCCTGGCACTTCGACCGCGTCGACCGGCAGCTCTTCGGCTACCTCACCGGCGCCGACTCGCTGCGCCGCCACTACGGCAGCCGCTTCGCCGATGCCCGTGCCGCCGCCGCCCACACCGCCGCGCGCGGCAGTGAGCTCGGCGCAGCCACCCGGGAGTTCGTCCGCACCTGGTACGAGGACTCGACCCTCCCGCACTGGTTCCTCGAACGCACCCTCGCCCCCGCCTCCACCCTCGCCACCTCCACCGCCCACCGCTTCCAGGACGGCCGCTTCTACGCCTGGGAGGGCCTGTACTGCTGCGACGGCACCTGCACCCACGTCTGGAACTACGCCCAGTCCGCCGCCCGGCTCTTCCCCGCCCTGGAGCGCGACACCCGCGAGCGCGTCGACTTCGGCCTCGCCTTCCACGAGGACACCGGCGCCGTCGACTACCGCGGCGAGGCCGCCCGGCACGTCGCCCACGACGGCCAGTGCGGCAACGTGCTGCGCACGTACCGCGAGCACCTCATGGCCCCCGACGCCGCGTTCCTCACCCGCGTCTGGCCGCGCGTGAAGAAGGCCACCGAGTACCTGGTGCGCGCCGACGCGCTCGACGGCCGCCGGGCCGACGGCGTACTCGAAGGCGAGCAGTACAACACCCTCGACGCCTCCTGGTACGGCGAGATCCCCTGGATCTCCGGCCTGTACGTCGCCGCCCTGCACGCCGCCGCGGCCATGGCCGACGAGATGGCCGACGCCGCCTTCGCCGCCGAGTGCCGCGAGTTGGCCGCGCGCGGCACGAAGGAGTTGGACGCGCGGATGTGGAACGAGCGCTACGGCTACTTCGAGCACCTCGTCGAGCCCGCCCACGCCGACGCCATCAACTCCAACCGCGGCTGCCACATCGACCAGATGTACGGCCAGACGTACGCCTTCCAGCTCGGCCTGCCGCGCGTCTTCCCCGAGGACAAGGCGCGTACCGCCCTCGCGAGCCTCTACCGGCACAACTTCCTGCCCGACGCGCAGTCCTACAAGGAGGTCTCCGGCATCCCCGGCGGGCGGATCTACTCCACGGAGGGCGAGGCGGGCACCGTCATGTGCACCTGGCCGTTCGGCGGCAGCGACACCGCGCCGGGCAGCGGCGAGCCGTTCGCCATCGGGTACTTCAACGAGGTGTGGACGGGGCAGGAGTACCAGTTCGCGGCCCACCTCATGCACGAGGGGATGGCCGACGAGGCGCTGGCCGTCACGCGGGCCGTGCACGACCGGCACAGCGCGGCGAAGCGGAACCCGTACAACGAGATCGAGTGCTCCGACCACTACGCGCGCGCCATGATGAGCCACGCCGTCTACCTCGCCGCCACCGGCTTCGACTACCACGGGCCGCGCGGCCGGCTCGGCTTCGCGCCGCGGATCGGGAACGGGCGGGACTTCGCCGCGGCGTTCGTCACCGCCGAGGGCTGGGGGCTGTACCGCCAGCGCCGCCGGGGCCGCACGCTGACCGCCCGCGCGGAGCTGCGCTACGGGACGCTGCGGGTCAC